>DATNCK010000182.1:0-25320 GCA_035571575.1 Steroidobacteraceae bacterium
GTCCTTCGCCTCCGCCCACGGCCAGGGTGGCACCATCGGGCGACCAGGCCATCGCCACCGGGAAATCCTCGACGCGCGCTGTCGCGCCGGCGATCAGGCTCGCTGCTGGCGCGCTCATGCCAGGCAGGCGGAAAAGCCCGCCACCAACTCCTCACGATCCAGTTTGCGACCGATGAAGACGAGCTGGCTGGCACGTTCGCTATTGCCCCAGGGCCGCTCAGGCCTGCCATCGAACATCATGTGCACGCCGTGGAACACATAGCGGCGCTCGTCGCCCTTGATGTTCAGCACGCCTTTCATGCGCAGGATGTCCTCGCCGCGGCTCTGCAACAGATAGGAGAGCCAGTCATTGACCTTGCGCGCATCCAGTGCGCCCGCCTCACGGATGCCGACGGAACTGATCTCGTCATCGTGATGATGCGAGGCAAAGGCGCGTTCGGCCGCGGGCTTCGTGGCCAGCTGCAGCCCGAACTCGGCCGGCGCGTGCTCGGTGAACAGCGCATAGGCGCCCGGCTTGTCGATGTCGATGCAGAACTGGCCGCCCATGCAGCTCATCGCCAAGGCAAACGGCGCCGCCGCCGGTGCGAAGTGATCGCCACTTTCCACGCTCCGCGCGTCCTCGGCGAAAATGCGCACCGCAGGCTCGATCTGTGCGGCCAGCTGCTCGGCGTTCGCCGCGGCAAGAGGCAGCAGAGCCACCTTCAACGCCGCGTGATCGTGGCCATGATGGTCGTCACGGTCGTGATGATCATGTTCATGGTGTTCACCATGAGCGTGGTCGTGGTCATGCCCGTGGTCGTGGTGACCGTGATCGTGTGGTCCGCCTGCCCGCAGAATGTGATGACCTGCGGCCAACTGGTAGGCGCCCGCCCACTCAAAGGGGTATTGCGGTTCGAGGAAAGTGCTGTCGACAGCCAGCGCGCGATCCAGATCGAAGGCGCCCAGGCCCAGCACTACGTCGACGGGAACCGCGGCATTCTGTGCACGGAACACCTTCGCGGTGCCGTTGATCCCGCGGATCTTCTGCTCGATGCGCGCGAGATCCGTCTCGCCGACCAGGTCGGTCTTGTTGAGGATGACCACATCGGCGAAACCCACCTGCACCGCCGGTTCTTTCAGATCGCGCAGGTGCTGCTCGAAATGCCGTGCATCCACCAGCGTGACGATGGCATCAACGACGAACTGATCCTTCAGATCGTCGTCAAGGAAGAAGGTCTGCGCCACCGGACCGGGATCGGCCATGCCGGTGGTCTCGATCAGGATGTAGTCGAAGCGCTCGCGGCGCTTCAGCAGCTGGCCCAGCACGCGGATCAGATCGCCACGCACCGTGCAGCAGATGCAGCCATTGCTGGTTTCGAAGATCTCCTCTTCGGCGCCGATGACCAGCTGGTGGTCGACGCCGACCTCGCCGAATTCATTCTCGATCACCGCGATGCGCTTCCCGTGATTCTCCGACAGGATGCGGTTTAGCAGCGTGGTCTTGCCAGCGCCCAGAAAGCCGGTGAGAACGGTGACAGGAATGCGTGCAGTTTTGTTCATGCGCGGAATTTCTTCTCGATGTAGTTCTGTATGGGCCGCAGTCTCAGCAGACTCAGCAGCAGCCGCCACAAGGTTCGCTGGGCCAGCGGTGCCTGCTGCGGCGGCACCGCCGCACGGAACTGTGCTTCCAGCGATACATGCTGCGGCATCTCGCTCATTTTTTGCGGCCGGCGGTATCCATTTCCCAGATCGTGACCGGACAGTCGTGGCGCAGCCAGAAGCCGGCGCCCAGCTGCCTGAAGTTCTTCGACAGTTCGCGCCGGTACCAGGCGCCCCCGCGCAGGCTCACTGCGGGATCGGTGCGCGACTGGTCGCAATTCTCTTCCCAGTCCTCGCGCGTCAGCACGCCGAAGTACAGCAGTCCACGGCACACGCGCGCGAGGTTGGCCAGCGCCCGGTGCGTCTCCGCCGCGTTCAGGTATTGCAGCACGTCGTAGCAGATCACCAGGTCGTATTGCGCCTTGCGCGTGAAATCCTGGATGCCGCTGTGGATCCAGCCATAGCGGCGGCACAGGTATTGGCTGACTTCGAGGCCGGTGTAGCTGGCGCGCGGCTGGGCGCGCTTCAGCGGCGCTCGCAGCAGCCCGACGCCGCAGCCGGCATCCAGAATGCTGCGCACCGGCAGACCGATGTGGTCAGCCATTGCTGCGATCAGCTTCCCGCGTGCATTCATCTCGGCCCGGTTGGTGACCGCGGTGCGGGGGTTTACGTAAAAGCGCTGGTAATACGCCCGATCAAACTGCTCGCTCATTCGATAAAATGGGCGGATGCCCGCCCCTGCTCCTCGCGTCGGATTCGTCAGCCTAGGCTGCCCCAAGGCACTGGTGGATTCGGAGCGCATCCTGACGCAGTTGCGCATCCGTGGCTACGAGATTTCACCCAGCTACGAGGCCTCCGATCTGGTGGTGGTCAACACCTGCGGGTTCATCGACAGTGCCATCGATGAGTCACTGGATGCCATCGGCGAGGCGCTGCATGCCAATGGCAAGGTCGTGGTCACCGGCTGCCTGGGCGCCAACCCGGGGCGCATCCTTGAGAAGCATCCCAAGGTGCTGGCCGTCACCGGACCGCATGCCACCGAGCAGGTGCTCGAAGCCGTCCACAAGCATCTGCCCCGGCCGCACGACCCCTTCACCGACTTGGTGCCACCGCAGGGCATCCGGCTGACGCCGCGGCATTACGCTTATCTGAAGATTTCCGAAGGCTGCAACAACAAGTGCAGCTTCTGCATCATTCCCTCGCTGCGCGGCCGGCTCGCTTCGCGGCCCATCGACCAGGTGCTGGCCGAAGCCGAGCGGCTGGTGGCTGCCGGCGTCAAGGAACTGCTGGTCATCTCGCAGGACACCAGCGCCTATGGTGTGGACCTGCGTTATCAGCCTGCCACTTTTGGAGGCACGCAGTACGAGACCCGCTTCCTCGATCTCGCACGGGGCCTGAGCCGTTTTGGCGCCTGGGTGCGGCTGCACTATGTCTACCCCTATCCTCATGTGGACGATGTGCTGCCGCTGATGGCCGAGGGCAAGGTGCTGCCCTATCTGGACATACCCTTCCAGCATGGCAGTCCGTCGGTGCTCAAACGCATGCGCCGTCCCGCGCATGCAGAAAACACGCTGAATCGCATTCATGCCTGGCGTCAGGCCGTGCCAGAACTCACTCTGCGCAGCAGCTTCATCGTGGGTTTTCCCGGAGAAACCGCAGCCGAGTTCGAGGAATTGCTGCAATGGCTGGAAGCCGCGCAACTCGATCGCGTCGGCTGCTTCAAGTATTCGCCAGTCGACGGCGCCACGGCCAATGAACTGGCCGGCGCTGTGCCATCCGCAGTGATGGACGAGCGCTACGAGCGGTTCATGCAGAAGGCTGCGGCCATCTCAGAGGCCCGCATGGCGGCGAAGGTCGGTCATGAGATGACGGTGCTGGTCGATCATGTCGACGGCGCAAAGGCGGTCGCGCGCGGGGCCGGCGACGCCCCCGACATCGACGGCGTGGTGAACGTGAAGAAGGCCAAGGGACTGCGCGCCGGTGAGTTCGCACGCGTGCGAATCATCACCGCCGGAACTTACGATCTGGCCGCAGAGCCGATCTGACCTCGCGGATCAGGGCAGCGCGTCGAAACGTGCGGCCAGCGCTGTAAGAGCGCTCGCGTCTATTCCGAATATCTCCCGCAGCGACCGCCGCAACTCGTCGATACCACCGATGCGGCGCGCGTGCGGGCGACCCTCGCGGTCCCAGAAGGTCAATTCGCGGTCGCGCAGGTTGTAACGTCCCTCTGATACCGGCTTCGCAACGCGCAGGCCGGCCACAAATTGTGACGCGGGATCGTGCGCCAGCTGGTAGTTCGCCGCCTCGAAGTCGATCGGCCACTGCGGGTGCAGATCGAAGCGATAAAGCGGCACCCAGCGCGGGTCACCATCTTGACCACGCACCTGGGCTTCGAGCAGCAGATCCTCGCCATCGTGATTCTGCAGACGGAAGCATTCGTGTGGCGTTGCCTGCGGCACACGCGAGGCCATGTCCAGCGGCGCCGTCGGCGTCAATACACCGAAGCCCGCGTCGAGCAGGTACTCCCGGTCTGTGCAGCGCACGCTGAGCAGGCGATGCGTTCGTGCAGGACGGTCAGCGGCGCTGCGCCCCCACAGCACTCTTCCGGCCAGATCGGTGACGGCGAATCCGATGGCGCGCAGCGCGTTGCCCAGCAACAGGTTGTGTTCGAAGCACCAGCCGCCGCGAGAACTGCCCACCAGCTTCGCCTCGACATCACGCGGCACGAGGCTCACGGCACGCCCGGTGAACGCGTCCAGGTTCTCGAAAGAAATCGCCAGCGCCTGACGCAACACCATCTGCTGCAGCGTTGCCAGGTCGGGACCTGGCGTGCCTTCAAAACCGATACGGCGCAGATACGCAGTGAGATCGTGCATACGTAGCTGGATTGTAAGCAACTGCAACATCCAGCAGTACGCATTACAAACCCTCGACCGCATGCCCTCGTCTCCCGAGCATGGCTCCTCCGACGGGAATGCGTAGGCGAGTGTGAATGCGGTTTGGGATCTGGCCCCGTCTGGTGCTGTTGTGCTTGCCACTGGTGGAAGTGCCGGCCCATGCGGCCGAGCCACCGCTGGCGAACTTCACCGTACTCGACATCCAGATCCAGGGACTGCTGCGGGTATCGGAAGGCACGGTGCTCAACTATCTGCCAGTCAACATCGGCGACGAATTGAATATCCGCCGCGTACGCGAAGCCATCCGGGCGCTGTACGCCACGGGCTTCTTCCGCAATGTCGAGATGCGCCGCGATGGCGGCACGCTGATCGTGGTGCTGGGCGAGCGCCCCTCGATCGAGAGCTTCGAGATCAAGGGCAACAAGGCCATCAAGACCGAGGATCTCACCAAGTCGCTGCGCAACATGGGGTTGGCAGCCGGCAAGACCTACGATCGCTCGATACTGGAAGAGGTCAAGCAGGGCCTGACCGAGCAGTATTTCAGCCAGGGCAAGTACGGCGTTCGAGTCGACACCAGGGTGGAGGATCAGCCCAACAACCTGGTTCGCATCAAGATCGATATCACCGAGGGCGCGCGCGCGAAGATCCGCCAGATCAGCCTCATCGGCAATACGAAGTTCAAGGAAAAGGACATCCTGGAAACCTTCGAGCTCAAGACGCCGAAGTGGAACTCCTGGTACAAGCAGAACGACCGCTATTCCAAGGAGTCGCTCTCCGGCGATCTGGAGAAGCTGAAGTCCTGGTACCAGGATCGCGGTTACGCCAACTTCGACATCGAGTCCGCGCAGGTGACCATCTCGCCCGAGAAGGACGACATGTTCATCACCATCAGCGTCAAGGAAGGCGACATCTACAAGATGTCCGGCGCCAGCGTCGCTGGCAACACCATCGTGCCACTGGCGGAGCTGCAGCGCCTGCTGCTGGTGCAGAAGGGACAGACCTACAACCAGCAGATGATATCGGCCACGCAGAAGCTGATCGAGAACCGGCTGAGCCTGGAGGGTTATGCCTTCGCCAAGGTGGACCCGGTGCCCAGGCTCGATGAGGAAAAGAAGGAAGTGGCGATGACCTTCCTCGTCGATCCGGGCAAGCGCGTGTATGTACGCAACATCCTCTTCGCGGGAATCACCCGCACCAATGACGTGGTGCTGCGGCGTGAAATGCGCCAGCTGGAAGGCGCCTGGGTGTCGAACTACGCACTGGAGCGCTCGAAGCAGCGCATCCAGCAGCTGCCCTACATCGAGAAGGTGGACTACGAAAAGAACCGCGTCGAGGGCAGCGATGACCTGGTCGATGTGGAATTCAAGGTGAAGGAAGGTCCGAGTGCGCAGCTGTCAGGCGGGCTGGGCTACTCGGAATCCTCCTCGTTCATGTTGAACGGCAGCCTCGCCGACTCGAACTTCATGGGCACGGGACAGCGACTGGCGCTGGAACTCAATGCCGGCCGCTATGCGCAGATCTACTCGTTCTCGCGCACCGAACCGTATATCACCATCGACGGCATCAGCCGCACCACCAACCTGTCCTATTCGCGGCAGACGCAGCTCACCTCCAGCTACTCGGATTTTTCCACCGAGACCTGGCTGGCGGGCATGGATTTCGGCTGGCCCATCTCCGAACAGCAGGGCATCCGCGTGGGCGCCGGCCTGCAGCACATCGAGTACGCCACCAGCAATGCCAGTTCGCAGCAGTTGTGGCAGTGGGTGCGCAACAACGGCGGCAGCACCTACCTGAAGCGCAGTGGCGATTACTTCATCCGCGGCACGATCTCCAATGTGCTGGAGCTCGACACATCGTGGAGCTACGAGAGCCGCGACCGAACGCTGTTCCCCACGCGTGGTACGGCGCAGTCCTTCACCATTTCCGGGGCGGTGCCCGGCAGTGAATTGCAGTACGTGACCGCCTCGTACCGCTTCCAGCACTACTTCCGCATCCCGCTGCCGTTGATTCGCGAGGTGCCCTTTCGGGTCAGCGCGACCGCTGGATATGGCAGGGGCTATGGCGGTACGGATTCCCTGCCGCCCAATCGCCACTTCTTCGTCGGCGGCCCGGACTCGGTGCGTGGTTTCCGTGAAAGCACGCTGGGTCCGCGCGATTCGCTGGGCAATCCCTATGGCGGAGACTCGGCGATCTACGGCACTGCCGAGGCCATCCTGCCCATGCCCAGCAAGTGGCAGACCAGTGCGCGTGTCAGCCTGTTCTACGACTTCGGTCAGGCCTTCTATCTCGGCGACACGAAGTTCCTCGACAAGGCCGGCAAGACCGCCGACACCAGCCTCAACTTCCAGAGGCTGCGCAGTTCCACCGGAATTTCCGTGCAATGGCTCGCACCGATGGGCCTGTTCCGTTTCAGTTACGCCGTTCCGCTTTCCTGGCAGCGGGAAACCGACCGGCTGTTTGGCGATGACCGCGAACGTTTCCAGTTCTCGGTCGGCAATGCTTTCTGATTTCCACCTCCGACTCACGATGAAACCGAAATGAAAAACCGCTCCCTGCACACCTGGCTCCGCATCCTGCCGGCCGTCTTCGCACTCGTGGTCGCCGGATGCGGCGGAGGCAGTGCGGACAGCTCCTCGAAAAAGGCGCAGCTGCGACTGCTGAACCTGAGCAGCGGCTACGAATCCATTGACCTGTACTCGAACAACGGCGACCAGGATGCTGACACCAAGCAGTTCACCGCCGTCACCACGGGCACGATCAGCTCCTATGCGGCGCTGAAGGGCGACACCTACACCCTCAAGTTCCGCAAGACCGGCACCACCGGAGACCTGTTGTCGAAATCCGCCACGCTGGCCAGCAACACGCACACCACGCTGGTCGGCTACGGCGCCACCGGTGGATTCGCGGTAGCCAGCATCGACGATGAAATCGAGGCGCCGGCCAGCGGCTCGACGAAGGTGCAGGTATTGAACACGGCGAGCGCGGAAGGCTTCGATGTCTATCTGACTGGCGCCGATGATTCGCTCGCCGACGTCACCGCCGCGGTGGGCGGCGTCGCCGCTGGGGGGACGAGCTCGGCGGTCACGGTCACCAGCGGCGATCGCAGGCTGCGTGTCACGCTGACTGGCAGCAAGTCCGATCTCAGGCTGAATGTCCCGACGATCTCGCTGCCCTCAGCCGGCGTTGTGACCATCATACTGACACGCTCCACCGGTGGCGTGCTGGTCAATGCCGTCGTGCTGCCAAAACAGGGCCAGCCTGCGGCCTATGACAATACGGCGACGGCCCGCATCCGCGTGCTGAACGTCACCAGTGCCTACGACTCTCTCGACGTCTATTCCAGCAGCGACGGCAGCGATACCGACAGCCAGCTGTTCACGGCAATCGCGCGCGGCACGGCCACGGCCTACGCCGCGCTGAAAGCCGACACCTACACGCTCAAGTTCCGCAAGTCGGGAGCAGCCGGCAATCTTCTCGCCACCCAGACCACGCTGGTCGAGGACAAGCATGTCACCTACGTGGCGTACGGTTCCACCAGCAAGTTCGGCGTGGTGGCCATTGACGACGAAACCGAGCTGCCCAACAGCAGCTACACGAAGCTGCAGGTGCTCAATGCCACCACGGCCGACAATCTGGATGTGTATCTCACGGGGACGGCCGATGCATTGACGGATGTCTCCCCTGCCATCAGCGCGGTCGCGGCCGGATCGTCGAGTGGCTTCACGACCCTGCGCAGCGGCGACTATCGGCTGCGCATCACCAGCGCCACCAGCAAGACCGATGTGCGGCTCGATGTACCGTTGCTGTCGCTGGCCAGCACGGGCGTGGTCTCGCTGATCCTGACTGAATCCGCTGGCGGCGTGCTGGTGAGCGCGGTGTCGCTGCCCCAACAGGGCGCGCCGATCCGCTACGACAACAATACCGTCCGCATCCGCGGTGCGGTGGGGCTCACCAATGGCGCACTGGCCACAGTCAGTGTGGCCGGCACTGAAATCGTCACGCGTCGTTCGGCCCGCAGCTTCATTGGCGACACCTATGCGACATTCGCATCGGGTACCGTTCCGGTGATCGTGTCCGTTGACGGTGTGACCGTGGTCTCGGGCACTGTCACGCTGGACGCCGGCAAGGACTACACGCTGCTGGCCTGGGATGGCGGTGGCGCTCCGCAGGCCAGTCTGGTTGCGGACGACAATCGCGCATCCCCTGGCCATCGCGCGAAGCTGCGACTGATCAATGGTCTTTCCGGCACCGCAGTGCCCCTGACCCTGGCCGTGAACTATTCGCCCATCTCCGAATACATCCTGGCGGGCGCGGCATCCGACAGCACCGAGATCGATGCGGGAACCGACAACCGGCTGGATGTGACCAACGCGCAGACACTGGCCACACTGCTCTCGCGCGATTCGATCACCTTCGTCGCCGACGGCGTGTACACGTTCTTCGTTGCAGGGGGTGGCAGCAGCGCGATCACCGCAACGCTGCGCAAGGATCGCTAGGACGCGCGCGGCATGGTGGCTACTGACGCACCACCGTGCCGCTGAGCATGTAGCCGCGACCGTAGATGGTGCGGATGATGCGCGGGTCGCGCGCACTGTCGCCCAGCAGCTGGCGCAGGCGGCTGACCAGCACATCGATGCTCCGGTCGTGAGGCTCCTGCTCCCGGCCATGCATGACGCTGGCCAGCTGGTTGCGCGACAGCACGCGATTGGCGCGCGTGACCAGCGCATGCAGCAGCAGGAACTCGCAGCCCGACAGGCGCTGCACGGCGCCCTGTTCGGACACCAGCAGGCGCTCCATGGTGTCGAGCGTCCAACCCTGGAATTGCATCATGCGCGCCTCGGGCGGCAGCTCCTCGCGACTGCGGCGACCCGTGAGCCGCAGCAGGTTGCGGATGCGCGCCAGCAGCTCGCGCGGACTGAAAGGCTTGCAGACATAGTCGTCAGCGCCCATTTCCAGACCCAAAACCCGATCAACCTCATCGCCACGCGCAGTCAGCATCAGCACCGGCAGACTGGTCTGCGCCTTCAGCCAGCGGCAGATCGCCAGACCGTCCTCCGTGGGCAACATGAGATCGAGCACTACCAGGTCGGGATCCGCGTTGCCGCGCGCCAGAAAGCGGCGCAACGCAGGACCGTCCTCGAACACGCCGACGCGCAAGCCATTGCGGGTCAGGTAATCCGATAGCAGTGCGCGCAATTCGTGATCGTCATCGACGATGCAGACATGTCCGACCGCTGCGGGGGCTGCCGCCTCGGCGCTGGTTGCCGTGTTCATCATTTGCGAAGTCTGACCCGCAATTGCGGAAAAAAGTGCCGCGGGGATTCTCGAAGTTGTAAGGAAACTGTTACAACCCGTGAGCGAATCAGGGTGCGGTCGGCGGCGCCGGCACTGCCTCACGGGCCGCATCGCTGCGCCCTTCACTGTCGCCGGCTGGCGGCGACTGCATGATTTCGTAGCGGCGGGCGCGTTCACGCCACACGTAATAAAGCCCATCCGCGTAGAAATACGGCACGCCGCCCACCCATCGCATGGAATGACTGGCGGGCAGTTCCTCCACGAGAACACCCGCCGGCGCCGTTACCGGCACCAGATCGGTGCCGCGCTGCTCGTACCAGCGGCCGCTGTTGATGAGATAGCGAGTGCCGCGATACGTGATCGACGTGGATTCAGGCCTGACGCGGTCGTCGCCTGCGGGCAGTCGTGAATCCGGCGAATCCATGATTTCCGGGTGGCGCGGCCGGGATGAATCGCTGCGACGCCCCGGATCTGCGGGAATCAGAGGTGGTTGGCGCATGCCCGGCGGCTGGCGCATGCCGGGATCCATGGGTTGAGGACGCATGACAGCGCCAGGATCCAGAGGTTGCTGGCGTATGCCACCAGACCCGTGTTCTGCAGCGCGCAGCGAACCTGTCGTGAACGCCACGGTGGCGATCACGAGCGCGGGCAACAACCTGCGGGTGATGTGACAGATCATGGGTGGGGCATCCAGACGAACTTCACTTTACGCCAATGCGGACGACCACGACGAATGAATTTAACCGCTGCTCGAAGCGCACGCCGCCACCGAGCTGGCGGGCCAGCTGTCGCACGATGGCCAGACCCAGACCACATCCACCGCGGCCTCGCGCCGGATCCAGTTTCGTAAATGGCTCCAACGCCATCTCCGCGGCTTCGCTGGGAATGCCGGCGCCGTGATCCGTGACGGCCAGCTCGATGGCCTCGGCTGCAGGCCGTCGCAACTGCACAGCGACCGGTTCCTGACCATGCTGCAGAGCATTGTCGATGAGGTTGTCGAGAATGCGCCGCACGGAGAACTGCGGCACGGTCACCTGCATGCCGGCGGCCGTGTCGAGGTGCACGTCGCGGCCGAGACTGCGATAGGCGTCGACCGCCGCGTGCACGATCTCATCCAGAGGCGCGTGCGGTTCGTCGGACTGCATGCCGCGCAGATACTCCGTGAACTGCCGCACGATGCGATCTATCGATGCGATGTCCTTGTCGAAGCCGGGATGCTCACCGCCTTCAGTCAATGTGGCCACCCGCAGGCGCAGACGCGTGAGCGGCGCGCGCAGATCGTGGGGTAGTCCCCCCAGCAGCACGCGTCGTTCATTCTCGATCTGTCTGAGGCGCACCAGCATGGAGTTGAAACTGTCGGCCAGCTCGCGCAGCTCGGCGGGACCCTCCACGCTCACGGGTTCCGGCCACGCTTCGCCGACGCGATGCGTGGCTGCGGCGAGCCTGCGCAACGGACGTGTGATGGTGGCCGCATACAATGCGGCAACTCCGAGCAAGGCCAGCAGCACGGCCGCCACGGCAGACCACGGCACGCCTCCGGGTGCCGGCGGTGGATCGCCAGCCAGCACCACGATCCACCAGGTTTCGCCGTCGATCTGCTGGCTGATCCAGAAGCGGGGCCCGGGTTCGCTGGAATAACGAACCTCGGAGGGCGGCGTGGTGTAGCGGCCGATGGCTTCGGAAATATCCGACGCGCCAGATTGCGCACCCGGAAACATGCGGCGCATCAGTTCGATGCGCGGTGCCGGTGCCGGTACGGCCTGCGGTGGCGGCGGATCCGCTTCATTGGCGGGTAGTGCATGCAGGGTGCCGCTGGCGAGCAACCCATTGGAGACATTGCGCCGATATGCGGCGGGAACCGACAGCAGGATGAGGCGGATCGAGTGCACCTGCGCCGCGATGCCGCGCGCCCGCGTATCGGCGAAGCGGCTGAAATCATCCTGTCGCTGCAGCGCAAAGCCCAGCGCGAGCACGGCGAGACTGCCGGATACCGCGGCGACCAGCAACAGCATCGTCCGCTGTGCAAGACCCAGGCGCAGGGCGCGATGCCACTTCATGGCGGCGGTGTTCTATTCCACCGTCACACTCTTGGCCAGATTGCGTGGCTGGTCCACATCGGTACCACGCAGGATCGCCACGTGATACGCCAGCAGCTGCAGCGGCACGGTATAGATGATCGGCGACTGGAAGTAGCTGACATGCCGTGGCATGTGAAGGACATGCACGCCATCGCTGGGCTCGATACCCGACTCCGGATCGGCGAACACATACAGCTCACCGCCGCGGGCACGTACTTCCATCAGGTTCGACTTGAGCTTCTCGAGCAGGTCGTTGTTGGGCGCCACGGCAATGACCGGCATGTCGGCATCCACCAGCGCCAATGGGCCATGCTTCAGCTCGCCGGCCGCATAGGCCTCGGCATGGATGTAGGAGATCTCCTTGAGTTTCAGCGCACCTTCCATCGCAACGGGGTGCAATGCGCCGCGGCCGAGGAACAGCGCATGACGCTTGTCGACGAAACGCTTGGCGAGCTCGCGGATGGCCGGATCGAGGCCCAGTGTCTTCTCGATCAGTCCAGGCAGTTCCACCAGGCGCGTGACCAATACGCGTTCGCGCTCGACATCCCCACTATTGCGGCGCGTGAGCGCCAGCACCAGCAGCGACAGCGCAGCGATCTGCGTGGTGAAGGCCTTGGTGGAAGCCACGCCGATTTCAGGACCGGCGCGGGTGAGCATCACCAGATCCGATTCGCGCACCAGCGAACTCTCGGGCGAATTGCAGATGGCCAGTGCGGCAAGGTAGCCGCTCTGCTTGGCCAGACGCAGCGCCGCCAGCGTGTCGGCTGTTTCCCCCGACTGCGAAATGCTGACGAATAGTGAATTCTTCGGCACCACAGCGTTGCGGTAGCGATATTCGCTGGCAATTTCCACGCGGCAGGGAATGCGGCATAGCTGCTCGATGAAATACTGCGCCACGACGCCGGCGTGATAGCTGGTGCCGCAGGCCACGATGCGCACGTACTCCACCTGCCGGAATATCTGCTCGGCCTTGGGGCCAAAGGCGGCTTCGAGCAGACGACCATTGGCCACGCGCTCCGATAGCGTGTTGGCCACCGCCAGAGGTTGCTCGTAGATCTCCTTCAGCATGAAGTGGGGATACGGCCCCTTCTCGGCCGCTTCGGCGGAGAGTGCGGAAATCTTCTCCTCGCGCACCACGCTGTTGCCCTGGGCATCCAGCACCTTCACGCCGTCGCGACGCACATCGGCCACGTCACCCTCTTCGAGAAACATGAAGCGGCGCGTCACGGGCAGCAGCGCCGCCACATCCGAAGCCACGAAGTTTTCCTTTTCACCCAGACCCACCACGACCGGACAGCCCATGCGGGCGAGAATCAATCGATCCGGCTGCTGCTCACTCAGTACGACGAGTGCGTAGGCGCCTTCCAGTTCTGCCACGGTTGCGCGCACGGCCTTGAACAGATCCTTCAGGGTCTGCATGTGGAAGTGGATGCGATGCGCTATGACCTCGGTGTCGGTCTCGGAGGTGAACACATAGCCGCGCGACTGCAGTTCGGCGCGCAGCTCTTCGTGATTCTCGATGATGCCGTTGTGGACAATGGCCAGGCCATCATTCGACACATGCGGATGCGCGTTGCGTTCACTCGGCACGCCATGCGTGGCCCAGCGGGTGTGCGCGATGCCGGTGTAGCCGGTAGCTGGACTGCTCTGCAGCGCTTCCTGCAGCATCTTCACTTTGCCGACGGTGCGGCGACGCGCGACCTTGCCGGTGCCGTTGATGACAGCAACGCCCGCGGAATCGTACCCCCGGTATTCCAGACGCCTGAGGCCTTCGATCAGGACCGGCACGATGTCACGGCCGGCGACGGCCCCTACTATTCCGCACATGACTGGTGTGGCTCCGGCGCTCCAGGCTGCCGTAAAAGGAAGAAGCCTATTTTGCCCTATCCGGCTCCCGGAAGCCCGCAGCCGACAGGCTCATGCGGGGGCCGCCTTTCATCACGATTTCTTCACAGGTCGCTGCCACCCTTCGATGGTCACCTGGCGGCCTCGCGCCAGCGTCAGCTTGCCTGGAGGCGCATCCTTGGTAATGGTCGAACCGGCGCCAATCGTAGCCCCTGCGCCCACGGTGACCGGTGCCACAAGCATGCTGCCGGAGCCGATGAAGGCCTTGTCCTCGATCACCGTGCGTGACTTGTTGGCACCATCGTAGTTGCAGCAAATGGTGCCCGCTCCGACGTTGACGCCCTCACCCACCGTGGCATCGCCCAGATAAGTGAGGTGATTGGCCTTCGAGCCGCGTCCCACGACGCTGTTTTTCACTTCGACGAAGTTGCCGATGTGCACCTGGTCTTCGAGCCGCCCGGCCGGGCGCATGCGCGCGAAGGGTCCGACGCTGCAATCGGCACCGATGCTGGATTTCTCCAGCACGCAGTTGGGATGGATCACCGTGCCTGCGCCCACTGTCATGTCGCGCAGCACGCAGTTGGGTCCAATGCGCACACCATCGCCGAGTTCCACGCGCCCTTCGAAGAGCACATTCGCATCGATGAACACATCGCGACCCAGCACCAGCGTACCGCGTTGATCGAAGCGCGCAGGATCGGCGAGGGTCGCGCCAGCACGCATGGCCTGGTTGGCAAGCTCGGCGCGCAGCGCCGCCTCCAGTTGCGCAAGCTGCAGCTTGTCGTTCACTCCCAGCACCTCGGTCTCGCTGGCGGCGACCAGTGGCGCCACGGCCAGGCGATCCTTAACGGCCATCGCGATCACATCGGTGAGGTAGTACTCGCGCTGCGCATTGTCGCTGCGCAGAGCCGTGAGCCAGCTGCGCAGGCGTTTGGCGGGCAGCACCATCACACCGGTGTTGGCTTCGCGCACTCGCCGCTGCGCGGCAGTGGCGTCCTTCTGTTCGACGATGGCGCGCACGCGGCCACGCGCATCACGCAGCACGCGGCCATAGCCGGTGGGATCGGTAAGCTGTACGGTCAGCAATGCGAGCTGTCCGCTTGCAGCCGTTGCCAGCAGCTCGCGCAGTGTGGACGCACGCAGCATCGGCACATCGCCGTAGAGCACGAGCACCCGATGATCGTCGGGAATGGCGGGCATGGCCTGCAACAGCGCGTGACCGGTGCCGCGCTGCTCGGCCTGCAGCGCCCATTGCACCGGCTCGCTGGCGAAGGTATCGCGCACCTTGTCACCACCGTGGCCATAGACCACATGCAATGCTGCGGGCTCGAGCTCACGCGCAGTGGCCAGCACATGCTGCAGCAAGGGCATGCCAGCCAGAGGCTGCAGCACCTTGGGCAGATCCGACTGCATGCGCCTGCCCTGGCCTGCGGCCAGGATGACGATGGACAGCGGCGCTGGCCCGATCGCGGCGCGCAGCTTGCTCGTCGCAGAGTTCCTGACGGGCTTTTTGGCTTTTTTCATAGGCTTCGATCGCTTGCGCATCGTATGGAACGGGATCACAAAACCAGCTGCAGGATGTAGTCGAAGTAGTCATTCGCGCCAACGCGGAACTGCCGCGTGCCGGCACGCGAGAATCCCTGCCGCTCATAGAAGGCCAGTGCCACGGCATTGCGCGAGTACACGCCCAGCAGCAACCGACGGGCGCCTGCGGCCCGGGCATGTTCGCGCACCGCCTGCATCAGTTGGCGACCGCGGCCACCGCGCTGATATTTATGCAGCAGATAAATGCGGCGGATTTCCAGATCGTCATCGGCAAGGTCGCTCAATGGCAGATCGGGTGGCGTCACCACGGCATAGCCGACGGGTGCATGCCCCGGCTCGCATTCCAGCAGCCAGCAGCGACAGGCCGGATCAATCAGCCAGCGTGCATACACCTCAGCCGCGTGCTGACGCGCCACATGCGCCAGCACATCGGTCACCGGTAACATGTGCGCATAGCTCTCCAGAAAGGTCGCGCCGCCGAGCAGCGACAGGCGTGGCTCATCACCGGTACGCGCGAGGCGCAGCGATATGACGGGCGAGTCCGCATCGGATTGCGCGCTCATGGCAGCGGCGCATTCACGCCGAACAATTTACCCACGAGCCCGGTGACGCCCATGGCCACGACGCCCCAGAATCCGACGCGCAACGCGGCCCGCAGACGCGGTGCGCCGCCGAGGCCTGCACCCAGCGCTCCCAGCGTCATCAACAACAGCAGCGAGCCGACGAAGATCGCGATGCTGCGCTGAGCCGCGGGCCACAGCAGTGCCAGCAGAAGCGGCGGCGTGGCGCCGGCAGCAAACGACAACGCCGAAGTGCCAGCCGCGAGCACCGGACGCGCGCGGCTGGTATCCGTAATACCCAGTTCATCACGCGCATGCGCCGCCAGTGCATCATGCGCCGTCAACGCAGTGGCCACGCGCTCGGCCAGCTCGCGCGACAGTCCGCGCTGTATGTAGATGCCGGTCAGTTCGCGGTACTCGGCTTCAGGGGACTCGGCCAGCTCCTCGCGTTCGCGCGCCAGGTCTGCGCTTTCGCTGTCGGCCTGCGTACTCACTGACACATATTCGCCAGCGGCCATGGACAGCGCGCCGCCGACCAGGCCCGCAAGTCCTGCCGTGATCACGGCATTGGTGCCCAGCTGCGCAGCCGATACACCCATCACCAGGCTGGCCGTAGAGATGAGTCCGTCATTGGCGCCGAGCACGGCGGCGCGCAGCCATCCCACGCGGGTAATGCGGTGATGTTCCCGATGCTGTCTCATTGGTAGCGCCGTCCCTTCCAATCGATGTAGCCAGCCCGATGGCGCTGCGAGGGATCGTGGTGAGTCCAGTGCAGCAAGCCGCCTCGAGCATTCCATTCGTATTCGCCCACCAGGGTCAGACGGTCGCCCGTCTTCAACCCGTCGAGGCGCGGCGCCAGGTCGATATTGTGGGCAACGAGCATGGTTGCGCCGCTATCCGCGCGGATAATGAAGCGTTGATGTCGCGATCCGTCGCGATCATCGGCCAATGTGCGGACAACTGCGCCCTGCACGGTGATCTGCTGCCCGCTGCGATGGTGCTCGAAAGCATCCGGGACCACATCGCTTGCAGGATTGCGCTGCGCTGCAGCATGCACACTCGCCCCAGCCGCCAGCAAGGTGCAGAAAATCGCTGTCCGTAGCCTTTTCAAGTGATGCAAGTATCCAGATATAAAAGGATTTTCGCCGGAACCCCGGGGGTCATGGCAGGTCTATCAGATATATCCGCGCCAATGGTCGCAGGTTTGGGGTTCGCATATCCTCCCTCGACTACAGCGCAGAATTCGTTGGTTAAGGCGCGGGGGCTGGTTTTTCAAGGTGAAAGATTCTCGCATTAATCGCTGGTTGAGCGCGCTGGTGGTGGCCACATGGGCACCTCTGGCTGCAATGGCGGCAGAGCCTTCGCCTTTGCCTGCTGCGGCACATGCCGGCAGCGCCGTGGGCTGGGATCTTTTCGGCCAGTACTGCACCGAGTGCCACAACACCGATGACTGGGCCGGTGGCGTCGCCTTCGACACCATGACGGAACAGGACATCCCCGAGAACATCGGCGTGCTCGAAAAGGTGGTGCGCAAGCTCCGCAGCCAGCAGATGCCTCCCGGCGGACACAAGGTGCCCGATCCCGCCACGCGCAAGGCCTTCATCAGCTGGATGGAAACGCGGCTCGATCATGTGGGCGCCGAACATGAAGATCCGGGCCAGGTGGGCCTGCATCGGCTGAACCGCAAGGAATACGCCAATGCCGTGCGTGACCTGCTCGGCATCGACATCGATCCGGCCGACCTGTTGCCGCGCGACGAGCCGCGCGAGGGGCTCGACAACATCGCAGCGGCATTGCAGGTCACGCCATCGTTCATGGATCAGTACATCGCCGCGGCGCGCATCGTGGTCGTGCAGGCGCTGGGCAACAAGGATGCGCTGCCAGGCGGCACTACTTACCGGGCGCAGAAACCCAGCACACAGATCTTTCACGAGGATGGACTGCCGCTGGGCACTCGCGGCGGCATCGCGGTGGACCACAACTTCCCGGCCGATGGCGAGTACGTGCTGAACATCGCCAACATGGCGCAGGCGCTGTGGGTCTACAACATGGAGTTCCGCAACGACCTGGTCGTGACGCTCGACGGCAAGCTGCTGTACGAGACGCACATCGGTGGCGAGGAAGACATGAAGGCCATCGACCAGAAGCAGGATCCTGCGGTCGAGGCCATCAACAAGCGGCTGAAGAACATCCGCTTCAATGCCACGGCGGGTGTGCACAAGTTTGTGGTGGCGTTCCGGCATCGCAGCTTTGCCGAGTCCGAAGACCGGCTGCAGATGTATACGCCCGGTGGCGGCAACGATCGCATCCTGCGCGTGAGCTCGTTCGAGATCCGCGGCCCGTACAACGCCACGGGCATCAGCCTCACGCCCAGCCGGCAGCATGTGTTCACCTGTTATCCGAAGTCGGCGGCCGAGGAAGCGCCTTGCGCGCGCATTATTCTCAGTTCCATTGCGCGGCGCGCCTTCCGTCGGCCCGTCACCGATCACGACATGCAGGGCCTGATGCGCTTCTACGAAGCCGGCCGCAAGCAATCGGACTTCGACGCCGGCATCCGCCAGGCGGTCACGGCCGTGCTGGCGAATCCGAACTTCCTGTATCGCACCGATGCACCGGCGGATGAACTGCCTCCGGGCACCATCTACCGCATCGATGACCTGACCCTGGCATCACGGTTGTCGTTCTTCCTGTGGAGCAGCCTGCCGGATGACACGCTGCTGGAACTGGCAGGCGCCGGCAAGCTGCACGATCCCGAGGAGCTGCGCCGACAAGTGCGGCGCATGCTCGCCGATCCGCGCTCCATTTCAATGGCGCGCAACTTCGGCTCGCAATGGCTGAATCTCACCAAGCTGCCGGAGATCACGCCGGACGCTGCGATCTTCCCCTACGCCAGCGGAGCCGCCGACCTGCGTGATGACTTCGTCACCGAGATCACGCTGTTCATGGATGACATCATCCGCAATGACCAGAGCGCACTGGCCCTGCTGTCATCGCCCTATACCTTCGTGAATGAGCGGCTGGCGCTGCACTACGACATCAACTCCGTGCGCGGCGACCAGTTCCGCAAGATCAAGCTCGAGGATTCCTCGCGCTTCGGGCTGCTGGGGAAGGGTGGCGTGCTGATGAGCAGTGCTTACCCGAACCGCACTTCGCCGGTGCTGCGTGGCGCGTACGTGCTGGAGCGCATCCTGGGTTCGCCACCGCCGGTGCCACCACCAGGCGTGCCAGCGCTGGCGGAAAATCAGGCCGGCAAGCAGGCCACCACGGTACGCGAACGACTGGAGCAGCACCGCCAGAAGCCGCAGTGCTTCTCCTGCCATGCGGCCATCGATCCCATCGGCTTCACGCTCGAGGGGTTCGACGCCACCGGCAAGGCACGACGCATCGACCGCTTCGCGCGCACCGAGATCGACACCATGGGCAAGTTGCCCGATGGCACCGTCGTGCGCAGTCCGCAGGAGTTGCGGGCTGCCTTGCTGGCGGATCCCGTTCCCTTCGTGCAGAACCTCACCGAGCGGCTGATCAGCTACTCGCTGGGTCGCGTGATCGAGGCGCATGACATGCCCTTCGTGCGCGATATCGTGCGTCGCTCTGCCGCGGACGATTACAAGTTCTCCACGCTCATCACCAACATCGTGCTGAGCGATGATTTCGTGAAGGCCAAGGTACCGGAAGTCAAAGCGGCTCCGGCCATGCAGGCAGCAGTGGTCAAGTAAGACAGAGGCGCGCCATGTTCATCTCGAAGAAATCGATTTCCCGCCGCACGGTGTTGCGCGGCGCGGGCGCGACCATCGCGCTGCCGCTGCTGGATGCCATGATTCCCGCTGGCGTGGCGCTGGCACAGACGCCCGCGAAGCCAATGCCGCGCATGGGCTTCGTGTACTTCCCGCATGGCGCCATCATGAAAGCCTGGTCGCCCGAAAAGACCGGCACCGACTTCGCGCTGTCGCCGATATTGAAGCCGCTGGAGCCGTTCCGCTCGCACCTGACCATCGTTAGCGGCCTGCGCAACAAGGGCGGCGAGAGTTCGGATCCGCATGGCATCATGGCCGGCACCTGGCTGTCCTGCTATGGCATCCGCGATCGCAAAGACGACCTGGGCACCACGGCGGACCAGCTCGCCGCGCGACACCTGGCCAGCGACACGCCGATCCCCTCGCTGGAACTCACGGGTGAGGGCGGCGCGGCAACCTGCAATCAATCCGGTGGTGGCTGCGGCTACGGCAGCACCACGGCTTTTCGCACGCCATTCCAGCCGCTGCCCATGGAAGACAACCCGCGCAAGGTGTTCTATCAGCTGTTCGGCCAGGGCGACACGGGCACCGAGCGCAAGGCCATCCTCAGCGAAACCGGCAGCCTGCTCGACTACGTGGCGGATGAAGGCGCGGCGCTGAAGCGTCGCGTGGGTCCGGCCGATCGCTCACGCCTGTCTGACTACCTCGATTCCGTGCGCGAAGTGGAGCAGCGTGTCCAGAGACTGGCCACCAGCAAGAGCGCGCAGATGCAGCTGCCCAATGCACCGCAGGGCGTGCCCGACGGCTTCGGCGATCATCTCGATGCACTGTTCGACCTGATTGCGCTGGCCTGGCAGGCCAACCAGACGCGCGTGGCCTCGATGATGATCGCGAAGGAGGTGTCGATGCGCACCTACCCGAATCTGCAGATCAACGAGGCCTTCCATCCGCTCTCGCATCATGGCAACGATCCTTCGAAGATCGAGCGGCTGATCCAGATCCAGAACTACCACACGCAGGTGTTCGCCAAGTTCATCAAGAAGCTCTCGACCACACAGGATGGCGATGGCTCGCTGCTGGATCACGCCATCATCCTGTACGGCAGCAACATGTCGAACAGCGACCTGCACAACAACGACCCGCTGCCCAATGCCATCCTCGGCAAGGGTTATGGGCGCATCAAAGGCGGCCAGCATCTGCGTTACCCGCAGGACACGCCGCATGCGAACCTGCTGCTCACGCTGCTGGATCGCGCCGGTGTGCCGATGCCGCAGCTGGGCAACAGCAGCGGCACCTTTGCCGAGGTCTGATATCGTACGCCGATGAGTTCCGTCTCCCGTCGCGGCTTCCTGCAGGCCGCCGCAGCTACCTCCGCGGGCGCCGTGTTGTGCGCTTCACCTTTCGAGTCGGCATGGTCCAGAGAGGCCAGGGCTGCACTGGCCGTTTCCGAAATCGCGCCTGGCCTTTCACTGATCACCGGTGGCGGTGGCAATGTGGTGGTGCTCGGCGGTCCTGATGGTGCGCTGCTGGTCGACGGCGGCAATGCAGCCAGCTCCGCGGCGTTGCTCAAGCTGGCGCTGAAGACCGCCGGCGCTAAGCAAGTACACACACTGTTCAACACGCACTGGCATCCGGACCAGACTGGTTCCAATGAGCGTGTCGGAAAAAGCGGCGCGCGCATCATCGCGCAGGAAAACACCAAACTGTGGCTGGGCCGCAAGATCGTCACCGAATGGCTGCCCGGCGGTTATGGTCCGCTGCCGAAGGCGGCGCTGCCCAACAAGAGTTTCTACACCACCGACAGCATCGACTTCGGTGGCGAGAAGCTGGCCTTCGGCCATCTCGGCCAGGCACATACCGATGGCGACCTGTACGTGCACTTCACCAGGGCGAATGTGCTCGCTGCCGGCGGCGTGGTATCGAACGCGGGTTGGCCGCTGCTCGACTGGCAGACTGGCGGCTGGATCGGCGGCCTGGTGGCCGCTTACGACCGCTTGCTGAAGGTTGCCGATGACGCCACGAAGGTGGTGCCGGCAAATGGCACTCTGGTGGACCGCAAATTCCTGCAGTCCTGTCGCGACATGTACTTCCAGGTCTTCGACCGCTGCGTGAAGCAGCTGGTCAAGGGCATGGGCCCGGAAGAATGCGCAGACTCCCAGCCCGCGAAGGAATACGAGGCGCAGTGGGGCGATTCGCGCGCCTTCGTGATTGCTTCATTCAAGAGTCTCTGGGGCCACTACGCGCCCGACGCGTAACTACTGCCTGCGCCGGAACGCCAGAAACACATTGCCCGCGCGCTGCCCACCGATCAGCGCGTAGCCGGAATTCACGAACACATAGCCATTGGCCGCGACGATCGAGGCATTGTCGATCGCGCCACCGTGCCCCTTCACGCCATTGATTCCGTCGTAGGGTCGCGCGGTGTCGAACTTCCACAGCAGCGTGCCGGTGTTCACGTCGAAGGCGCGCAGGAATCCATCGGCGCTGCCCTCGAACACCGCGCCATCGATCACGGCCGGCGCTGCTGACAGACCAATATTGGCGTTGCACGTGGGCACTCGAGTCTTGCGATCACCGCTGCAATCCGCGGTGGCCGTGAAGCTCCAGCGCACTTCACCTGTGGTGAAATCCACTGCGTGCAGGCCCGGAGTCTGATTCGGATCATTGCCCTCAGCATCAGGCATCTTGTGGATGGGCACGAACACACGTTCGGAATTTGCGGCCATGCCCCAGTGAATGCCGCCCAGTGGCGAACCCTTGCCGAATTCGCGATTCCACAACAGCTTGCCGCTATCCGGATCCAGTGCCCACAGCGTGCCGGATTTCTGCCCGGCCAGCAGCACGTCCCTGCCATCCTTGCGATGCGCCAGAATGGGTGAGGCGCCGAAATCCACATCCAGCAGACGACCTTCGCGGGGGCAATTCAAACCCTTGGTCTGGCGCAGGCACGAGGTGAGGAAAATGTCGTCGGCCGTGGCCTGGAATTTCCAGCGCAGCTTGCCGGTGGCCATTTCCAGCGCCAGCACTGAATCAATCGTATCGGCGGCCGGGGCCGACGTCGCCTCACCGGTGCCCACATAGAGCAGGCCGCGGCGCGCATCCAGCGCGGGCGATGACCAGATCGGCGCGCCCGAAGGACCCCACAGCTTCTTGCCATCCCCACGATCGCGCACCGGTTTCGCATCCGGCATGGTCTGGTAGCGCCAGACGATGCGACCATTGCTGGCGTCCAGCGCCACGAACATGCCATGAGTCTTGCAGCACTCATGCGAATCCTCGCCGCCGAAATTGATCTCGGAAGCGGAAATGGGCATGTACACGCGGCCACCGAAAATCTGCGGTGTGCCAGTGGCATTGGAAAGATCCCAACGACCCACTGGCGTCTTCCAGATCAGCTTTCCTGTGCGTGCATCGACGAGATGCACATTCACCGCGGCATCGGCGAAGGCCAGCACTGGCCGACCCGATGCCAGCACGCCATAAGCCACGCCAGTGCGCAGTGGCACATTGCTGGCGTAGACCCACTGGAAGCAGGGCTTGCCGCCGCTGATGTCGACGGCGAACACACGCGCCTCATCCGTGACCGGCAGGTACAGGGCATTGCCCACCACCGCCGCCTGCGCGCGCATGGTGCTGGCGCGCGGAAACGCCAGCGCCCAGGCCAGCTCCAGATGCGGCACGTCGGCCGTGGCGATGCCCGAGCGCTCATGCGACAGCTGCCGGCGATTGTCACGCGTAAAGCCAAAACCCAGTACGTTCGCTGCCTCTTCACGCTGCAGCTTCGCAGCCCCTGCGCCCGGCTGCTGACAGCGCATGGTGTCGACCCAGCTCTCATCGATCTGCTGCCGGCCAACGATGTAATCCACCAGCTGACCGCGCTCCTGCTCGTTCAGCGCCGCAGCCTGCTCCTTCATCTTGCCATTGGTCATCGCGAAGAACAGATTGCCCAGCCGCATGTTGCGCAGCTGCGCGAAGGGCACCGCGCGGGTGAGGTCCGGCTTGTCGTGGCAGCTGCCGCAGTGTTTTTCGTATAGCGCCTTGCCCGGATGCACCGGCGCGCTCGCGTCCGCTGCGATGGCGGCATGGATGGACAGCACGCACAGCAGCCCGAGCTGCACCAGTCTGCTGCGGAAAAGCGGCATGTTTCACCCCCGTTTGGGCGGGGATTGTGAACGACTAGGCGGTCTGCGTCACGACGGGAATACGCTCGGCGGGCGCGAGACCCATGCCGAACCAGGAACGACGCCGGGCTTCCAGAATCTTCTTCGGCAATCGCGGGCGCTCGACCAGGCTGACGATGGACAGCGTCGGCTCCTGCAGCAGATCGACGATCTGCCGCTCGCGGGCGCCGGTTTCTTCCTCGACGATGCCGACTACGGGCCGCATGCGATCGGCCTCGTTGACGCGCAGCACATGCCCCATGGCGCCATCAGACAAATGCACATAGGTGCCCGGCGGATACACCGTGGTCGAGGAGATGAGGTGATCGATGATGTCCTCGCCGTACACCGGCCGCAGCGTGCGGAACAGCCAGGAGAGTGCCGCGGCAGGCTCGACATCGGTGCCCCGGCATTGCACCTGGAACTCGCGCACGGCGCCGAGCACCAGCGCCAGCGGATGGATCTGCTCGCCCTTGAGACCCAGCGGAAAACCACTGCCATCGGGACGCTCGCGATGTTCGCGCACGATGCGGATGACCGTCTGCGGAAAGTTGCCGCACTGGCGCAGGATCTCTGCACCGATGGCCGGGTACTGACGGAACACCGGCGATTCGCGCTGCGACCCATCGGGCTTTTCATCCATGAGCCGCGGCGGCAGGCGTTGCAGACCGCACACGTGCACGGCGGCCGCCATGGTCAGCGCCATCATGTGCTGCGGCTCGAGTCCAAGCTTGCGGCCCAGCACACCACAGATGCCCACGGCATCAGTGGCCAGCATGGCCACGCGCTGCATGTCGTTCTGCGGCGGATCGGTGGCCACCAGCGCCAGCGGCGCCTGACCCTGCACCACCGTCTCCACCACCTTGCCCACCCAGTTGCCCAGCTGTGCGGCACTGCTGGCATCGGCGGAATTGAGCATGCCCAGCAGGCTGCCCGTGTGCTCCACCGTCTCCGAATACATCAACGCAACCGCTTCGAGCGCCGCGCGATGCTCCTGGATGCGATCGATCTGCGCGATCTTCTCGGCCTTCAGCGAGGCCGCGCGCTCGGCGATGCGCTGTTCCTCTTCCGGCGGACGCTGCGGCGCTTCGGCCGGAGGCGCCGGTGTCGAGCGCTCATGATCCACGTACAGCTTGGTGAGCCGCGCATTGCGGATGATGGCCACCTCCTCTTCGGAGGCGATCAGGAATATCCGGCGCACGAACGGGTGATCGAACCAGCTATGGTTGATCTTGATGTAGTGCCCGATGCGCAGCTGGTCGGCCCGGATCGGTTGCCAGTTTTCGTCGTTTGCGGCCAGACCATCCACCTTGGCGGAAGGAACTCGTACTTCCGTTCAGGTCAGTATCGGCCTCAAGACATAAATGCGCAGTGCACCGCGGGCAGCAGCCATCAGGAATGTGCGCTACGTCGGCTTTTCTTCGGTCGCTTTCGCAACGCGGCACGACAATAGCCGCTGCGGACCATGCGCTAACCCGCCGGCTTTTCCGGTGTCGGGGCGGAAGCGGCGGGCGCAGCGGTTGCAGGAGCAGGTCCCTCCGCAGCAGTTGCGGGCGCCCCTCCTGGCTGATCAGGTCCCGTAGCAGCCTCTGGCTTCGGCGGCTCGCTGGACATCGATCGCTTGGCAG
>DATNCK010000183.1:0-2626 GCA_035571575.1 Steroidobacteraceae bacterium
CAGCGTTACCAACGCCGCGGCCAGCACATACCAGATGGCCACGAACAGCGGACTGTCGTCGGGGCAGTGCATGGCGTACAGCGTGCCGGCCAGGCCCGCGCACATCAGGCCCGCTGCGGCACCGGCCAGCGCCGGTCTTGCCGGTGCGGCACGTCGCAGCGCCCACAAGGAGGCGGCGAGCGGCGCAATGGACAGCGCCGGAATGATCCGCAGGCACCAGGTGGAGTTGCGGCCGTGGGCCACCGGCCACCATTGATCGCGCGGCAGCAGGAACAATTCGACCAGCACGGCCAGCAGCAATGCCACTGGCACCAGCCACAATGCCCTGGTCCACAGGCCCGGACGGTCCACAGGACGCGCCAACCGCAGCAGCAGACCGGTGGCAGAAATCCACAGCGCGGCATTCAGCAGCAGTTTGAGATTGAAACGCGGCGTCTGGAGCGCGTCACCTACATCGGCACGGATGCCGATCAGCAGCACCAGCAGCGCCGCGGACAACATGCCTGCGGGCAACAGCGCACGCAGCAGCGTGCTGCCCGGCGCGGCGCTGCGCGTGCCGTCGTGTGCCAGCAATTCGACGAGTTCCGAAGTTTTCATTGGTTTTCGTTCCGCCAGCGCACAGCCAGCATCTTCAGGCTGCGATGCAATGCGACGCGCAATGCACCCTCGCTGATCCCCACGCGCTCTGCCGCCGTGCGCGAGGAATGCCCTTCGATCGACACCAGCTGCACGATGCGCCGCGAGCGCTCATCGAGCGAACCCAGCACACGTTCCAGATCCTGGTTCACCCCTTCCGCCTCTGCATCGACGATCAGCAGTTCGGATTCTTCCGTGTCGTCCAGAGGCAGCTCCGCGCGCCGACCACGCCGACGCAGCACATCGATGGTCTTGTTGCGGCTGATCGCAGCCACCCAGGGCGAAACGGGTTCGCTGGGACGCCAGGTGTGGCGTTTCAGGTGAATGGCCAGCAGCGTTTCCTGCACGATGTCCTCGACCTCCAGATCTCCATGACCAATGCGCGCCAGCCGGTGCCGCACCATGCGGCGCAGATGACCGGCAAGGGAATCGAGCAGCCGGCGGTAGGCCCCTTCATCGCCTGCCGTCGCGGCCCGCATCCAGCCCGCCCATTGCAATTCCCGCTCTGCCTGCTCCACATTGCCCCGGCTATTGGAAGTATTCGCCCGCCTGCAACGATTCGTTACAGGCATCCCAAGGGTCCGAGTGCTGATGTTGCCACGGGCGGTGGCTGTAACGAATGGCCATCGACTGGCGTAATGTGCTGTGAAGGCCAATGGCCAACAGTTTGCTCAAGCTCAAAGATCCGCAAAAAGGAGAATGTCATGAATTCATCGAATCGCCTGGTTCTCTGCTCGCTCGCAGGTCTGATCGCGCTGGCCACGGCTGCGAACGCGGTAGCCGCGGACACCGCCACCCCGGCCGACAAGGAAAAGTGCTTTGGCGTGGCAATGAAGGGAAAGAACAATTGCGCAGCCGGCCCCGGCACGACCTGCGCTGGCACCTCCAAGGTCGACTATCAGGGCAATTCCTGGATGCTGGTACCCAAGGGCACCTGCACCACCATGAAGGTGCCCGGCAACCGCATGGGTTCGCTGACGGCGCTGACGCGCGACGTACCCAAGGCCTGATCCGTTACGAAAGACCATCATGCGCGCGGCAGCACCCATCACCCCAGAGCTGCCGTCTGCGCTTCTGATACCGGCGCTGCCCGCGGGCGCCGGGGTCAGCCTCAAGGCTCAACACTATGGCGACGCGCTTCATGCAGGCCCGCAGCCTGCCTTCCTCGAAGTGCACGCCGAGAATTATCTGCATGCGGGCGGCCCGGCCCATCGCTACCTCACCGCGATTCGCGCAAAGCATCGCCTCTCCATCCACGGGGTAGGCCTGTCGCTGGGAGGGCCGCAACCGCCCTCGCCCCTGGCGTTGCAGGCGCGACGCACTCTGCTGCAACGCTACCAGCCGGATGAGTTTTCCGAGCACCTGGCCTGGTCGGGTCTCGATGGCACCTACCTGAACGACCTGCTGCCGCTGGCCTATACCAATGAATCCCTGGCGCGTGTCTGCGCGCATGTGCAGATGACGCAGGAGGCCCTCGGTCGGCGCATCCTGCTGGAAAATCCTGCTACCTATCTGGGATTCGCCGACAGCAACTGGAGCGAGCCTGCCTTCCTGAGCGAAGTGATCCGCCGCACCGGCTGCGGGCTGCTGCTCGACGTCAACAATATCGTGGTCAGCGCCGCCAATCATCGCGGCGATGCTCTGGATTATCTTCACGGCCTGCCGTTGCGCAGCGTGGGTGAAATTCATCTGGCAGGACACGCCGTGCATGAGGAGCCCGCGGGTGGCCAGCTGCTGATCGATACGCACGATCGGCCGGTGCAACCGGAAACCTGGGAGTTGTACGGGGCGGCACTGCAGCTCACGGGCGCCGTTCCCACGCTGATTGAATGGGATGCGGAAC
The DNA here is from genome assembly GCA_035571575.1 of Steroidobacteraceae bacterium. Lineage (GTDB taxonomy): Bacteria > Pseudomonadota > Gammaproteobacteria > Steroidobacterales > Steroidobacteraceae > ZC4RG30. The sequence continues at coordinate 2,480 of DATNCK010000183.1, forward strand.
TGCCCGACTGGACGGTGCTGCTGCAACAGGCGGAACAAGCCGATCGACTGTTGCGCGGAATGAAACAGCAGAAGGCCCATGCGACTCACTGAATACCAGTCCTTCGCGCAGGCACTCTGCGATCCGGCGTTGCCGCCTCCCCTGGGG
>DATNCK010000184.1:0-2621 GCA_035571575.1 Steroidobacteraceae bacterium
CATCGATCCGCAGGCACTGGCGCATCACTGCGTGGCCAGCGCCTTTGCGGCTGAGTCACTGACCAAGCAAAGCGGTCGTGCCATTCCCGCCGAGGCATTCATGGCCGCGCTGCTGCATGACTTCGGTGTGCCCGTGCAGGAACGGCTGGATGCGCCGGGCGTGACCAAGCTGATCGAGGCGCTGGCCGCCGACCCGGAAGCGTCACCCAGGGAGCTGGAGGAATCGCTGGTGCAGGTGGGTCACGCCCATTGCGCGCAGGTGGTATTCGACAGCTGGCACCTGCCGCAGAGCATCGTGTGCGCCGCGCGGTATCACGATGATCCGGCGCAGGCGCCTGGCCCGGCGCGCGAGCTCACCACACTGGTACATCTGGGGGTGCAGCTGGCGCTGGACGCTGGCTTCACGCACCCGCTGGAACCGCGCAAATCGCGCATCGCGCGCGAACCGCTGCTGCGCTCGGCCGGCCTGCCGGAAAACATCATCGAGCCCATCGTCGCCGGGCTGTCCGAACGCGTGTTGCTGGTGGTCGACTCCGCCAACAGCTGATTCCCCCAGTTGGAAAGGCCGGAAGGCCTGCGTGGCGGCTTAATTGTTGGTTAGATAAACTATTTTATTGACCAACAACTCCCGGGGCCAGCCAGAGCCCCGGCACAACAAGAGAGGCAATTTCCAGTGAGTGCAGCTGTGCCAAATGGCGCGGATACCGCGTGGATGATGACTGCGACAGCCCTGGTGCTGTTCATGACCCTGCCAGGCCTGGCTCTCTTCTATAGCGGTTTGGTCCGCGGCAAGAATTCGCTCTCCATCCTCGTGCAGTGCTTCGCCATCACCGGCCTGGTGTCGGTGCTGTGGTTCGCGCTGGGATACAGCCTGGCCTTCAGCCATGGCGGAGCCGCGCAGGGTTTCATCGGCGGCTTCGATCGCGCGTTGTTCAGCGGTGTGACGCGCGACGCGCTGACCGGCAGCATTCCCGAAACGCTGTTCGCCATGTTCCAGATGACCTTTGCCATCATCACGCCGGCACTGGTCATCGGCGGTTATGCCGAGCGCATCCGCTTCAGCGTGGTTTTGTGGTTTTCGGCTCTGTGGCTGCTGCTGGTGTATGTGCCGGTAGCCCACTGGGTATGGGGCGGTGGCTGGCTGGCCACTCGCGGCGTGATGGACTTCGCTGGGGGCATCGTGGTGCATGTGAATGCGGGCATGGCGGCACTGGTGTGCGCGCTGGTCATCGGCAGGCGCCGCGGCTTTCCGCAGGTCGCGATGCCGCCGCACAGTCTGCCGCTGGCGGCCTGCGGCGCGGGCATGTTGTGGGTGGGCTGGTTCGGCTTCAACGGCGGCAGCGCACTGGCGGCCAATGGCAATGCGGCCATGGCCATGCTCACCACGCATCTGGGGGCGTCGGCAGGCGCCTTCGCCTGGATGCTGGTGGAGTGGACCCGCTACGGCAAACCCAGCCTGCTCGGCGTGATCACGGGAATGGTGGCAGGCCTGGGCACCATCACGCCTGCCTCGGGGTTCGTAGGCCCCGGCGGCGCGCTGGCCATCGGCTTTACCGCCGGCATCGTGTGCTTCTTCGCCACGCAGCTGCTGAAGCGCAAGCTGCATCTGGATGATTCGCTGGACGTATCGCCCGTGCATGGTGTGGGCGGCGTGATCGGCACGCTGCTGACGGCGATATTCGCCTCCGTGGCGCTGGGCGGCAGCGGCTTCACCGTGCAGAAAAGCATTGGCGCGCAGCTGGGCGTGCAGGCGCTGGGCATCCTGGTCACCATGGTCTGGTGCGGTGTGATCACCTGGCTGCTGCTGAAGGTTCTCGATGCCACGCTCGGGCTGCGCGTCAGCGAAGAGCAGGAATCCGAAGGACTCGATCTCGCGCAGCACGGCGAGCACGGCTACAACTCCTGATCAGGGCGTGCGTGTCCACAACACGACGCCCCAGACCAGCAGTCCGATCTCCAGCGCCGCGACGGCGAGCGTGGTGCTGGATACGGGGCCGTAGCGCAGCACGGTGATCCCGCGGTACAGCACGATGGGCGCGTACATGCACAGCGCGAACAGCAGGCCCAGCTTGCGGTATTCGGCGTTGAAGGCCGTGAGCGCGAAGAACGCGGCGAACCCCAACTCCATGCCGCCGTAGACCACCAGGTATTCGCTGCGGCCCGAAGCCGAGAAGGCTTCGAATCCGATGTTCTTCGCCGTAACCCAGGGGCTGAGCGTCACCCACACGGCAAACAGCAGATACAGCAGCGAATTCACGTACAGATAGGCGGCCACGGCTTACTCCGGCTTGCGGAAGAGATAGTGCGACACGAACCATTCCTGGCCGCGGGCATAGCCCCATAGTTCGGCACAGGACATGAAGAACACGCGCCAGTACATGCGCCAGCGCGTCACGGCGTCAACACCGTAGGTCTGCTCGAGTATGGGGGTGATGCGCGCGCGGTTCAGGTCCATGTTCGACAGCCAGCCCTCGGCGGTGCGCTGGTAATGACGTCCATCGACGCGCCAGTGCGATTCAATGCGCAGCGGGTGCTGGAAGTACAGCAACAGCGAGTCGCTGGGCATGATGCCGCCGGTGAAGAAGTAACGCGCCATCCAGTCGTCGCTGCCGCGCGCCTCG
>DATNCK010000185.1:0-5158 GCA_035571575.1 Steroidobacteraceae bacterium
TGGTGCCCGCGCCGGCGTCAGAACGGCCGCGGTCCGCCCGGCATCTTGCCCGCCATCGCCCCCAGCATGCGCGCCATCTTGCCGCCGCCGAGCTTCTTCATCATGCGCTGCATTTCCAGGTGCTGCTTCAGCAGGCGGTTCACATCCTGCACCTGCATGCCCGCGCCTGCGGCAATGCGGCGACGGCGGGACCCATCGATGATTTCCGGCCGGCGGCGTTCACGCGCCGTCATGGAATCAATCAAGGCGATCTGGCGCTTCAATTCCCGATCTGCCTGCCCTGGCGCGAGCTTCTGTGCTGCAGCCGCCCCACCCGGCAACTTGCCCAGCAACTGCCCCATGCCACCCATTTTCTGCAGCTGCTGCAACTGCGACTTCAGGTCGTTGAAGTCGAAGCCTTTACCCTTGGCGACTTTCTGCGCCAGCTTCTGCGCTTCTTCGGTATCGACGGCGCGACGCACGTCTTCGACCAGCGCCACCACATCGCCCATGCCGAGAATGCGGCGGGCCATGCGATCGGGATCGAAAGGCTCCAGCGCCTCGCTCTTTTCACCGGTGCCGATGAACAGCAATGGCGTTCCGGTGATCTCGCGCACCGACAGTGCCGCGCCACCTCGCGCATCGCCATCGGCCTTGGTGAGGATGGTGCCGGTGAGCTGCAGCGCCTCGCTGAAAGCCTTCGCCGCATTCACGGCATCCTGGCCCGCCATGGCATCGACGACGAAGAGGCGCTCGTGCGCTGCGACTTCGGCATCGATGTCGCGCACCTCCTGCATCAGCTCCGAATCGATGTGCAAACGGCCTGCGGTATCGACGATGAGCACGTCATACACGCCGCGCCGTGCGGCCGACAGCGCACCGGCTGCGATCGCCGGCGGTGCCGCGCCCGCGGTGACCGGATGGAAATCCGCGCCCACTTGTTCGGCCAGGCGTTGCAGCTGCAGCACGGCAGCCGGCCGGCGGATGTCTGTGCTCACCAGCAGCACGCGCTTCTTCTGCGCGAGGAGATGCCGCGCCAATTTACCGGCCGTCGTCGTCTTGCCGGCGCCCTGCAGGCCGGCCAACAGCACCACCGCCGGCGGCGAGTGACGCAGCTCAAAACTGTGCGCGCTGCCGCCCATCAGCGCCACCAGCTCATCATGGATGACGCCGATCAGCGCCTGACCCGGCGTCAAACTACCGACCACCTCGGCGCCAACAGCCTTGACCTTCACCGCGTCGATGAAGCGCTTGACCACGGGCAGCGCCACATCGGCCTCGAGCAGCGCCATGCGCACATCACGCAGCGACTCGGCGATGTTGTCCTCGGTCAGGCGGCCACGGCCGCGCAGCGCTTCGACGGCCTTGCCGAGTCTTTCAGTGAGTTTTGCAAACATGCGGCAATTATACCGCGCGCTACTGGATGATCCTGTTCAGCGCATCTTCGATGCGCCCCACGCCGCGCACCTCGATGCCTTCGATGGCCTCGCGCGGCAGATTGCCGTCGGGCACCAGCGCGCGGCGAAAACCCAGTTTGGCCGCTTCGCGGATGCGCTCTTCGCCGAAGGCCACGGGACGCACTTCACCGGTCAGGCCCAGCTCGCCGAACACCACCAGATCGGGTGGCAGCGGCACATCTTTCAGACTGGAGGCCAGCGCCAGCGCCACCGGCAGATCCCAGGCGGGCTCATCGATGTCGAGTCCGCCGACCACATTGGCGAATACATCGTGTTCCTGCAGCGACAGCCCGCCATGACGATGCAGCACCGCCAGCACCATGGCCAGGCGCCCGGCGTCGATGCCCTGCGCCACGCGGCGCGGCGCGCCCAGGCGTGAGGGATCCACCAGCCCCTGCACTTCCACCAGCAGCGGACGCGTGCCGTCGCGCGTCACCATCACCAGACTACCCACCACCGGTTGCGGCGCACGTGACAGGAAGATGGCGGCGGGATTCTTCACTTCTCGCAGGCCGGTCTCCTGCATCAGGAAAAAGCCCAGCTCATTCGCCGCGCCGAACCTATTCTTTGCGGCACGCACGCGACGGAAGCGGCTGCCCGCATCCCGCTCGAAATACAGCACCGTGTCCACCAGATGCTCGAGCAGCCGCGGGCCTGCGATCGCGCCATCCTTGGTCACGTGGCCCACGATCAACACAGCCGTGCCGCTGTTCTTGGCAAAGCGCACCAGCGCTGCCGTGCACTCGCGCAGCTGCGTTACTGCGCCCACTGCATTCGGCACTGCGGCCAGCTGCATGGTCTGGATGGAGTCGATGATCAGCAGCTGGGGACGCGTCTGTTCAGCCAGCGCAAGAATGCCATCCAGATCGGTCTGTGCCGCGAGCTGCACATGGGCGAACTCACCACCCAGCCGTCGCGCACGCAGCGCAATCTGCGCCGCAGATTCCTCACCGCTGGCGTACAGCACCGCTTGTGCGTTGCGCACTCCCTGCGCCACCTGCAGCAGCAGCGTCGACTTGCCGATGCCCGGCTCGCCGCCGATCAAGGTGACCGAGCCCGGCACCATGCCGCCGCCCAGCACCCGGTCCAGCTCTCCCATGCCCGTGCCCGTGCGGGGCGCCTGCTCAGCTGCTAGCTGAATGGCTTCGCTGAGGGCTGAGGGCGCCACAGCCGCTGCCAGACCGCCCAGACGAGGCCCCGCCGCCCTCGCCGAGGCCTGCTGGACCCGTGCCTGCAGGCTGTTCCATTCCCCGCAATGTGGGCACTGGCCCTGCCACTTTGGGGTCTGCCCATGACAGGCGTCACAGACGTGGATGGTTTGGGCTCGTGCCAAAGGCCTTGGGTTCCATTACGGAGGGTCAACTGCTCGGGATGCTAGCACGCGACATGGCCCACATTTCCGGCGTAAAGGGTCGCAAAACAAACGCTTACCCTGTGCATGCAATGCAAGAGTTAAGTACGATCCGACGGGTTTGGGGAGTATTAGGACAGCGCTGCCAGATGAGCCTGAAAGGCAAACTGCTGTGCCTCGGTCAGACCGACACCGGCAGGGTCCGCGAGCACAACGAAGACATGATCGCTGCAGACAGCGATCTGGGCCTTGTCGTGCTGGCCGATGGCATGGGCGGCTACAACGCAGGCGAAGTCGCCAGTGGCATCGCGGTGAAGACCGTGTTCAATCTGGTGCGTGAGGCACTGGAGCGTCAGGACCTCACGGTTCCCGATCCAACGACGGGACTCACCCGCCCCAGCATTATCCTGCGCGACGCCATCCAGCGCGCCAACAAGATCATCTATCAGACCGCGCGCAGCCAGGCTCAGTGCGAAGGCATGGGCACCACAGTGGTCGCTGCGCTGTTCTTCGACAACAGGATCTCCGTGGCCCATGTGGGCGACTCGCGTCTCTATCGCGTGCGCAGTGGCTCCATCGAACAGATCACGCTCGATCACTCGCTGCTGCAGGAGCTGGTCGACCGCGGGTTCTACTCCCCCGAGGAGGCGCAGCGTGCCTCCAACAAGAATTACGTCACCCGGGCACTGGGCGTGGAGAACCAGGTCGAGGTGGAAATGCAGGAGCACCCGGTCCAGAAGGGTGATGTGTACCTGCTGTGCTCTGACGGGCTCTCAGACATGATCGGCGATGACGACATGGCCGTGACTGTCAGTACTTTCGGGGCGAATCTCAGTTCTGTCGGCCAACATCTGATCCAATTGGCCAACGACAACGGCGGCAAGGACAACATCTCGGTGGTCCTGACGCAGGTACTGGATTCATTTCCCGCACGACACGGTATATTTGACAGAATCCTGAAGTGGTTCAGCTGAAGGAAAGGCGCTCAACATGGCACGGTTGATTCTGACTCTCGATGGCCAGGTATTGGCCGAATACAACATGAACAAGGAGCGTTATACGGTCGGTCGCCTGCCGGATAACGACATCCGCATCGACAATCCCGCCGTCAGCGGCCATCACTCGCTGATCATCAACATCCTCAATGATTCGTTTCTCGAGGATCTGAACAGCACCAACGGCACCTACGTGAACGGCAAGCTCATCAAGAAGCATGCCCTGCAGCATGGGGATGTGATCACCTGCGGCCATCACCAGCTGCGCTTCGTCGAAGACGATGACGCCCAGCAGGATGAGTTTGAAAAGACAATGGTCATCCAGCCCTCGCAGCGGCCGGTGGAGAAGGTCCAGACCGCCCGTGCGAAGGCTGAAGAGGTCAGCCCGAACACCGGTGCCACCACCTCCCGCCGCGCCCTGCCCGAGGGTGCGCAGCAGGCGCTGAAGAAAGCCAAGCTGCAGGTGCTGTCCGGCGCCTTTGCCGGTCGCGAACTGGAACTGTCGAAGGCGCTGACCACTCTGGGTCGGCCGGGCATCCAGGTAGCGGCCATCACCCGGCGCGCCGATGGCTTCTACATTGTGCATGTGGAGGCCGACAAGGCCGACAACTACCCGCTGGTCAATGGCACGCCCATTGGCGCTCAGGCCCGCCGCCTGGTCGACAACGACGTGATCCAGCTGGCTGGCGTGAAGATGGGTTTCTTCGAGAGCTGATCGGATTACAGGTGTTCAAAGCAAAACGCCGCGGGAGACCGCGGCGTTTTTCATTTCTGGACCGGGAAATGTGGGGCGACCAGCGCCGCCCCCAGCCGAACCTGTCTTCAGGCGGCCTTGCGGCTGCCGCAACCCGCCTTCTGCTCGGCGAAGGTTTCCCGAGCGGCGCACTCACAGGTGCCGCAGCACTTGCCCACTTCCAGCTCCTCCTGCAGCGCCTTGAAGCTGTGACAACCCTTGGCCACCGCCTGGGCGATGTCGCGGTCCGAGATGTTCTGGCAGACGCAGATGATCATGGGCTGAATACTAATGCGAATAGTTCTTGTTAGCAATATTTGACGTATTCCTGCCGCAATGCCCCCTTTCGAGGCCCAAGCTGGTAGCTTGCCGCGATGCGGCTTCGCCGCCCCCCTCAAGGACCTGCCATGCAAGGCGACCAGAAAGTCATCTCCTACCTCAATGCCCAGCTGAAGCTGGAGCTCACGGCCATCAACCAGTACTTCCTGCATTACCGGATCCTCAAGCACTGGGGCCTGGAGCGGGCGGCCAAGCACGAGCACGACGAATCCATCGAGGAGATGAAACACGCCGACCAGCTCATGGAGCGGGTGCTGACACTGGGCGGCCTGCCGAACCTGCAGGACCTGGGCAAGCTGCTGGT
>DATNCK010000186.1:0-8626 GCA_035571575.1 Steroidobacteraceae bacterium
TGATGGACCGCTCCATCAAGCCGGGCGATGTCATCAGCTTCACCAACGTCGCCGGCACCAGCACCGAGAGCTTCGGCTGGGTGCAGGAGCTGCGCGGGCGTTACGTGGTGGTGCGCGACCGCGATGGCGTGGAGACGCTGGTTCCCAACCAGCAACTCATCAACAATCCCGTCATCAACTGGAGCTATTCGGATCCGCGGGTACGCCTGAAACTGCCAGTACGCGTGAGTTACCAGGATGATCCCGAGCGCGCGCTGGCCGTGCTGGTGGAAGCAGCGAACTGCAATGCACGCGTGCTGCGGGATCCGCCTCCGGTGTCGCGGCTGATTCACTTCGGCGACTCGGGCATCGAACTGGAACTGCGCTTCTGGATCTCTGACCCACAGGAAGGCGTGAACAACGTACGTTCGGATGTGAACCGCGCCATCTGGCGGGCATTCAAGCAGCATGGCATCACCATCCCGGTGGCGCAGCACGATGTGCGCATGGTGAAGGCGCGGGGCGGCGAGCCGTGAGAACCTGGAATCTCGACACCGCGGTTGAAATCAGCTTCATCCGTTCCGCAGGACCCGGTGGACAGAACGTCAACAAGGTGGCGAGCGCCGCGCAACTGCGCTTTCACGTTGGAGACTTCGCGCAACTCGATGCGGCGGCCAAACAGAGATTGCGCGTGCTGGCTGGCCGGCGCCTGAGCGACCGCGATGAAATCCTGATCGTGGCACGCAGCCATCGCACGCAGGAAGGCAACCGCCGCGACGCACTGCAGCGCCTCGAAGCTCTGCTCGAAGCCGCCGCGCGGGCGCCGGTGCCGCGCAAGGCCACGCGCCCGACGCGGGCCTCGAAAGAACGAAGGCTCGCCGGCAAGGTGCGTTCGGGCCGGACCAAGCAGCTGCGTGGCAAGGTTCGTGGCGACGACTGAGGCCGAAGACCGCTTCGATCTGGCCATCGTCGGTGGCGGCATCAATGGTGCCGGCATCGCGCGCGATGCCGCGGGGCGCGATCTGCGCGTGGTGCTGATCGAGCAGCACGATCTTGCCTCGCATACTTCTTCTGCCAGCACCAAACTGATTCACGGCGGATTGCGTTACCTGGAGCAGGGAGAGCTGCGACTGGTGCGCGAGGCGCTCTCCGAGCGCGAACGGCTGCTGGGAATTGCGCCTCACATCATCAGGCCATTGCGCTTCGTGTTGCCCTACGTGGATGGGCTGCGACCACGCTGGCTGCTGCGCCTGGGCCTGTTTGTCTACGATCACGCTGGTGGACGGGAAAAGCTCGCAGCGTCGGCATCCACGCAACTGGCAGGCAACCTCCTGGGTGCGCCCCTGCGGCCCACGCTGCACGATGGCTTCGAATACTCCGACTGCTGGGTCGAAGACAGCCGGCTGGTAGTGCTCAACGCCATGGATGCGGCCGAGCGCGGCGCGACCGTGCTGACGCGCACGCAGCTGCTGGAAACGCATGACACCGGCGCGGGCTGGAAGCTGCACTGCCGCGACGCCAGCGGCAACAGCCGCACACTGCAGGCACGCGTGCTGGTCAATGCCACCGGCGCCTGGGTCAACGATCTGCTGCAGCGCGCGCAGATGGCACCGCGCCAGCGGCTGCGCCTGGTGCAGGGCAGCCATCTGATACTGCGCCGCCTGTACGAGGGGGAGCACGCCTATCTGCTGCAGAGTCCGGACCGGCGCGTGGTGTTCATGATCCCCTTCGAGCGGGATTTCACGCTGGTGGGCACCACCGACATACCTTACGAAGGCGATCCGGCGGCGCCGTCGATTGCCGCGACCGAACGAGACTACCTTCTGAACTGCCTCAACGAGTTTCTGCGCGCACCCGTAACCGCGGCGGATATCCGCGGCAGCTATTCCGGCGTGCGACCGCTTTACGACAGCGGCGAACACCAGGCAGCACAGCAGGTTTCGCGCGACTATCACCTGGAACTGCAGCATGGCCCCCAAGGCGCGCCGATGCTGTCCGTGTATGGGGGCAAGATCACCACCTATCGCCGGCTCGCCGAACATGCGCTGACACTGCTCAGCGATGCGCTTGGCAAGGACGCACAGGATTCCTGGACCGCTGGCGAACCGCTGCCGGGCGGCGATCTGCCCGGTGCCGATCTGCCCCGCTTTCAGGAACACTGCCGTCAACGCTGGCCCCAACTGCCGGCAACCCTGCTTGACCGGCTGGCGCACAGTTACGGCACGCGCATGGCACGCGTACTGGGAGCCGCGCAAAGGATGGAGGATCTGGGCCGTGACTTCGGCGCGGGCCTCACCGAAGCGGAGGTGCGCTACCTGGTGCGGTCGGAATGGGCGCGCAGCAGCGATGACATCCTGCGGCGTCGTTCGCGCCTGTGGCTGCGCCTGGACGCCTCAGCCGTTCACGACCTGCAGGATGCTGTGGCGAAGCTGCTCTGACAGCACCAGCTGCGCATCATCGGCAATGCGCTCCAGCACCTCGTCGAACACCAGCTTGCCTTCGGCGTCGGCACGGATCACGGCGCGCCGGCGCAGCAGGCTCAGGAATCCCTCGAACAGCGAACGGTCGAAGAATTCCGGCGAGTAGAAACCATGCAGCGTGACCATGCGCTGCGCCATCTGCTGGCAGCGCTTTTCCAGCTCCGATTGTGCCAGCACTCCACTGCCAGCCTTCAGCAGCAGCGCAATCGCCAGGTAATAGCGTTCGATGATCTGCAGCGTCGGCTGCGCCAGCACCGTGAGTTGCGCCGCCTCGGGAGACGCCGCAGGCACCGCGCTCCAGCCTCCACCTTCCGCGTCGCTCATCAGCAGTCCGGTAGTGCGCAGGGCCTGCAGGTTGGCCAGCACCACGGCTTCCAGTTCCGCCTCATCCCAACGCAGGAACAGCTCCGCGCAGAGATAGGGGTAGATGCGCCATGCCAGTCGCTGCAGATCGGCAGCCCGCAGCCGGGCATTGGACAGGAAGCAGCAGGCCAGCAGCGATGGCAGCGCGAATACATGCAGCACGTTGTTGCGGTAATACGCCATGGCTGCCGCGTGCCGCGGCGCAAGGCCGATGGTGTCCGCGCCCACGCGTTGCAGGATCTGCGCCTTGAAGCCGGCCGCGATGATGCCGGCGGCATCCAGCGGCGTCACGGTGATGCGATCCGAGTACGGCGCGGACTTCAGCAGTGTGAGACACAGTGACAGTTGCCGCTGCAGATCCACCTCGAGCATCACCTGACGCGGTGTGGCCAGCAGCACCAGCGCCAGCAGATTCACCGGCGTTACGGCGGCGGCGGCGTTGACATGCCGCATGATGCGCAGCGCCAGCACATCCACTGCGGTGCTCACGGTGGCGCCCCGCCCTTCCTGGCCGATTTTCTCGCGCCATTCCGGCTGGTGCTCGTCCAGCAGCGGCAGCAGCGCAATCGGCTCGCCGATGTTCACGTGCACGTGGCCGAAGTTCTCGCGCAGGCGTTTCAGCGAGCGCAGGAATCCCCACAGCGACTCCTTCTCCTTCGGACGACCGGAGAGTTCGCCCACATAGCTGTCCACCTCCATGATGCGCTCGTAGCCCAGGTAGACGGGCACGAACATCACGGGCCGCACCGGCTGACGGATGTAGCTGCGCAGTGTCATCGACAGCATGCCGGTCTTGGGCGACAGCGAACGACCGGTGCGGCTGCGCCCGCCCTCGATGAAGTACTGGATGGGATGGCCACGCGCCATGATGGCGCCCAGGTACTTCATGAACACGGCGGTGTACAGCGGACTGCCGCGGAAACTGCGCCGCATGAAAAAGGCGCCGCCCTTGCGCAGCAGGGGACCGACCAGTGGCAGGTTCAGGTTGATGCCAGCGGCGATATGCGGCACGGCAAAGCCGCGCGAATACACCGCATAGGGCACGAGCAGGTCGTCCATGGTGCTGCGATGACAAGGCACGTACACCAGCTCGTGACCGGCCGCGACGGTGGTGAGTGTCTCGGCATGCGCCACTTCCAGGCCGTCATAGATGCGCGTCCACAATCGACGCAGCAGTTTCTCGCTGAAACGCACGAAGATGTGCGAATAGTCGGCCGCGATCTCCTCGAACATGCCGCGCGCCTGTTGCATCACTTCGCGCACCGGCAACTTCTTGTCGCGCGCCTCCTGCCGTACCAGCGCGCGTACCTGTCGCGAACGCAGCACCTCGGTCAACAGCGTGCGCCGATGTGACAGGTCGGGGCCCACATACGCCGTACGTGAATCCGACAGCAGCGCGTTCATGTGCCGGATCACGCGCCGTGCCGGATTCGGTGCAGGCCCCTGGGCCAGCACTGCGCGCATGGACACCGGCGCGCCGAACTCCACCACGGTGTTGCGACCGTTGAAGATCACCGACAGCATCCGCCTGAGATTGCTGGCCAGCGCCCAGTCCTCGGACAGCAGCAGCCGGAACCAGGAGAGTGATTCGCGCTGTGGTGCACGTCCCCAGTAGACAGCCACCGGCACCAGCGTCACGTCGAAGTCGGGGTTGCGGCGCAATTCGTCCAGCAGATCCTTGAGCCCCGGCGGGGGTCGGCGATCCAGCCGCGCGCGCCAGAACCCCACCTTGCGCGACAGCGCCAGCAGCGAGCGCTGCCGCTGCGGCCGGTCCGCCGGCAGCAGGCGCCGTCCAGGACGCGGCAACCCGGCACGCGCGCAGGCACGTTGCAGCAGCATTCCATCGAGCATGCTGTCGCGACCCATCACGTAGCACAGTGGCGCGGCGGGATTCTTCAGCTGCTCCGCGACATCCTGCGGCCGCAGCGTGAAACGCAGCCAGGGCAACAGCAGCCTGCCGGTGAACCGGTCCATCAGGGAGGTGTCAGGTTACGAATTGCGCGCGCCGGGATTCGACCAGGAAATACTGGAACAGATAGCGCAGGAAGGGGATCGCGCTGTGCAGACTGTGGTCGGATTCGACCAGGTGCAGCGACAGCTTGTTCTCCTTCGCGAAACGCATGCTCTGATCGTAGGGAATGACTTCATCGCGCCAGCCGTGCACCAGCGCGATCGGGCAGGTCGGCACGCCGCGCTTCAACGCGGGAATGCCCGGCATGTACAGCGACGGCGCCATCAGGAACACGCCCCTGGCGTGCAGCGTGGGCGCAGCAGCCAGTGACACATAGCCGCCCAGACTCGCACCAACCAGTACCAGGTGACCGGAGAAGTCGCGGCAGAAATCCGACAGCATCTGCACGCGCTCTTCCGGATCGTTGATGCCGCGATAGTCGACGGCTGCCACCTCGAAACCCTCGCCCTCGGCGATTTCGTACAACGCGCGGATCTTGGTGCTGAACGGGCTGCCGTCCAGTCCATGCGAGAACACCACGTGACCAGTGATTGCCGACATCCCGCAATCTTATAACGAGCTAGCTGAGTTCTGCTGCCGCAAGCTGGTTCAGGCTGACGGCGCGCGTGCGACTGCTGGCCGGTCGGTGCTCGACCAGCCAGGTCTGGCGGTTGGGGCCATGCGCGGATTGATAGCCGAAGACCAGGCGGAACACGCCATGCACCTGCTCGGCGGCACCGTTCAGTCTTTCGTCGCAGAGTACGAAATAGTGACGATTGCGTTCAGTCCCGGCAAACGCGCCGGCCTCGGCAAATCGCCTGAGAAAATGCTCCACCAGACGACAGACACGCTCGCGGCTGCGCGCAGTATTGCCCTCGATGGTGACCCAGCGTGTGCCGCGCTCGATGCTGGCGCAGATCTGCAGCTCCAGTCGTCGTATGTCGAGTGAACGGGCGTCGGCTGTGGCGGCCAGCTCACCCGCCAGCGTGCGCAGCGCCACGCTCTCACGCACCGCTCGCCGGGTACCACGCACCGTATTGACGCCACGCTGAGCCAGCTGCAACCGCTGGGCGTGATCCACCCAGAGCTCGGGTGTCGCGGTGGGACGCAGCAGCGAGGGCTCCTCCGCCTCCCACCACAGCGCGCCGCGCGCCGCATCGTCGCGCACCACCAGCCCCACCGCCGCGGCCGACGGCGCATAGGACTGTGTCTGCCCTGTGAGGCGATCGCGCGCCAGCAGTCGCGGGAAGAACATCACTGCATCGGCCGAATGGAACGGCCATTCACGCACGCACTCCAGCGCGCGCTGGGTGCTGTTCCACGCCTGCGGTGGATCGACCAGCAACAGCGCGTGGTGGCGGCGGCAGAACCGCGCGCCCACCACCAGCACGCTCATGCCCAGATCCCGCTCCGCAGTGGGCGGCGGGATGCAAAGGAAGTTGAAGGGGGGTCCGCCTGCCAGCGCGAACAGTCCCGTGCGGCCGGTCTCGGAGCCGATCAGGTCATAGTCCGACAGCGGTTGACCATCCTCACCATCGTTGTTGCATTCGATGTATCCGATCAGCGAGCGCGGCTCGCTGCCGCGGGTGATGTCGGGACGGCGCGAGGGCAGCGGACCTGCGACGCGCACCAGCGTTGATGCAGCCAGAATGCGGCTGATCTCGCGCGCCGAGCCACTCAGTATGGACACGCGGCGGAAGATTTCCTGCGACTCCACCAGTTCCGAGCCGCGGAAGCGCACGCGTTGCACGACCAGGTTGAACAGATCCTCGTCATGAGGACCAATGCCGTCGTGGTCCACGGAAGCGCGCAGGTGCTCGTTGCGTCCGGGGCACAGTCCGGCGAGCACCAGGCGTTCGCCGCCGGCCGGCAGATCCAGTGTTGGCGGACGACCCTGGCTCACCACACGCACCACGATGGCCTGCGTGCCGCCGTGCTCGAAGAACTGTTCCAGCGCGCAGGGCAGCGTCGACTGATCCCACAGCCCCCCGAAGTGCTGCTGGAATTCAGCGAAGCTGGAGATGTTCACGGGCTCGTTGACCGGCCCCTTCTGGCAGCGCCCGACGAAGGCCACGACGCCCACGGGCGCAAGCTCGATGGCTGCCGCCGAATACTGCGCATCGTGGGCAGCGTCGCCGTAGGGAAAGACGCCGCTGTGATTGACCAGAGGCAAGGCTCCGACGCCCTCTGGCCCGGACACCGGCTGTTCGGCCACCGCTGGGTCTACCCCGCCGGCTTGGCGGTCTGTGCCTGGCGGGCCTGCTGCTCGGCAGCCGCGCGCGCGGCTTCATCCTGCTTGCGCGCGATCTCGGCCAGCATGATTTTCAGCCACTCGGTCAATGTCGCCATAAGCGGACAATATAGCTTAACTGCGAGGGGCCTGCTGCTGCTCGCTGACCATCACCTTCACATCGCTCTGCGCCTGCAGAGCCGGATCGTCCGCCCCGTCCCAGTTCGCGCCGGCGGGAATGCGATTCTGAACTCGCGGCGCCTTGGCGATCACCGCATCGACCTGGGGTTCTGCCGCCGATACCGACAGGGCCAGCCCCCGCGGATCCTTGGTGATCTCCGCCACGCGCTTCCAGTCGATAGTGGTCTTGCTGGCGGCGAGTTCGGACTGGATATGCTTGCTCAGCGTCTTGGACAGCAGCTTCGGCTGCGACTTGGACCAGTCGCGCTTGTCGTCTTCGAGCACATCCGAGGCCTGCAGATACAGCTGTCCTTCATGCCAGCCAAATACAAACGGCTGGTTCACTACGGTAACCGTCGTACCCGGGCCCACCATCTCGAAGATCTTTTCCACATCCTCCGGATAGAGCCGGATGCAGCCGTGGCTGGAGCGCAGGCCGACGCCATAGGGTTTGTTGGTGCCATGGATCAGATAGCTGGGCCAGCCGAGCGTGAACTTGTAACGACCCAGGGGATTGTCCGGACCCGCGGGCACCCTGGCCGGCAGGATCTCGCCGTTTTCCTTGTGCTCGGCGCGCACGGACGCCGGCGGAATCCAGACCGGATCTTTCTGCTTGGAGACAACCTTGGTCGAACCTTCCGGAGTCTGCCAGCCCACTCGTCCGATGCCGATGGGATGCGTGTACACCACCTGCTTCTGCCCGGGCTTCGTCGGAGGGAAATAGTAGAAGCGCATCGCCGCGATGTTGATGACGATGCCCTGGCGCACCGAGCTGGGCAGCACGAACTGCGTGGGCAGCACGATCTCGGTGCCTTCCTTGGGAATCCACGGATCGACATTGGGATTGGCGCGCACGATTTCTTCGTAGCCCAGATTGAAGCGTCGCGCGATATCCGGAAGCGTGTCGTCCTTGGTGGCGATGGTGACCTGCACCTGCCCCACCACGTCGTCATGCGCCGCATCGATTTCGAAGCGGTGCGTATCCACCGGCTGCGCGTACTGCGGCTTCGGCGGCTCGACGCGCACCACAGGAACGGACACGGGCTCAGGCGCCTTTTGCACCGGAGGGGCGACCAGCGAACAGGCTGCGAGCGAAGCCACGGCAGCGACGGCGAGAATGTGACGTAAGCTGTTCATGACTGGATTATTGCACCGACTCGGCTTGCTACAGCAACAGTGGCTGATCGGGCAATTCATTGCTGCCCCGCTGTGCGGAGGGAGAATGCCGTTCAAGCAACTGCGCCGCACCGTCGATGGCTGCCAAAGCCCCTGCGGCGAAGCTTCCTGCACGAAAATGCGTCTCCACTTGACGACAGAGCGCGTCCCAGTCCGACTGGACTACGGCACGCGCCAGCCCGCGATCGGCAACGATCTCCACGGCGTGCTCGGCATGCAGCACGTAGATCAACACGCCGTTGTTGTGCTCGGTGTCCCAGATGCGCA
>DATNCK010000187.1:0-4065 GCA_035571575.1 Steroidobacteraceae bacterium
GCGCCTGCGTGGCCGGCTGATGCCGCCGCCGGGCGAGAAGCGCCCCTCCACCGATCAGATGGATTCATTCGTGCACTGGCTGGAAGGCACGATCGACAGCGCCGCGGCGCATCGCACGGAAGCCGGCTATGTGCCGCTGCATCGCCTGAACCGGCGCGAGTACACCAACGCTGTCCGTTATCTCTTCGATCTGGATTTCGATCCCTCCTCGCTGCTGCCGCAGGATGATCTGTCGGATGGCTTCGACAATGTGGCCAAGGTGCTGCAGGTGTCGCCCACCTTCCTCGACCAGTATCTGGCCGCGGCGCGTTCGGTAGCCGTGCAGGCGGTGGGTAATCCGGGTTCGCGGCCCGTGGGCACGCCCTACAACAATCCCTTTGGTGGTCCGCAGCACAATCATGTGGAAGGACTGCCGCTGGGCACACGCGGCGGCTTCGCGGTGGATCACATCTTCCCCGCGGATGGCGAGTACGAGCTCAACATCAACAACATGGCGCGCGCACTGTGGGTCGAGGGCATGGAGTTCGAGAACCAGCTCGTCGCCATGGTCGATGGGGTGAAGATCTACGAAGTGACCATCGGCGGGGATGCGGACCAGAAGGCCATCGACCAGAAGGGCGATGCGCCGGTGGATGCCATCAACACGCGGCTGAAGAACATCCGCTTCCATGCCAAGGCCGGGCAGCATCGCGTAGTGGTCACATTCCGCGCGCGTACTTTCGCGGAGTCCGACTCGCGCCTAGCGCTGCTGGTGCCGGGCGGTGGCGAGGACCGCGTGCTGAAGGTCACCAGTTTCGAGGTACGTGGGCCATTCAAGACCGATGGTGTCAGCGACAGCGCGCCGCGGCGCAAGATCTTCGCCTGCTACCCGAAGACTGCGGCAGAAGAGAAACCCTGCGCCGAGCAGATCACCGCGAACATTGCGCGCCGCGCCTTCCGTCGGCCGCTGCTGGATGGCGAAGTCGGTAATCTGATGCAGGCCTACACCGCTGCGCGGCAGGGCAAGAGTTTCGATGAAGGCATTCGCGGCGTGGTCACGCGCATCCTGGCGAGTCCGGATTTCCTGTATCGCCCCGAGACGGCGCCTGCGGGCAAGAAGGCGGGCGAGGTGTTCGAGCTGGGCGATCTGCAGCTGGCCTCCAGATTGTCGTTCTTCCTGTGGAGCAGCCTGCCGGACGACGAGCTGCTGGAAGTCGCGGCAGCGGGCAAGCTTTCGGATGACGTGACGCTCGAGAAGCAGGTGCGCCGCATGCTGGCCGATCCGCGCGCGCAGTCGCTGGCGCGAGACTTCGCCTTCCAGTGGCTGGGTCTGGCCAAACTGGCGGACATCGAACCGGATCCGGCGATTTTCCCCTACGCGGCCAATCACCGCGATCTGGAAGGGGATCTGCGTGAGGATTTCCGCGAGGAGATCCGGCAGTTCGTCGATGCGGTGTTCCGTGGCAATCGCAATGTGCTGGAACTGATGACCGGCGACTACAGCTACCTGAACGAACGGCTGGCTGTGCACTACGGCATCCGCGATGTGAAGGGCTCATCGTTCCGGCGCGTGCAGCTCACCAATCCGGTGCGCTACGGCCTGCTCGGCAAGGCTGCGGTGCTGATGGTGTCTTCGTATCCCAATCGCACCGCGCCGGTGCTGCGTGGTGAGTGGATACTCGACAACATTACGGGCACGCCGCCCACGCCGCCGCCGCCGAATGTGGAGTCGCTGAAGGACGCGCCCGCCGGCGCCAAGGTGCTGTCGATGCGCGAGCAGATGGCCGTGCATCGCAGCAACAAGAGCTGCTTCGCCTGCCACGGCGTGCTCGATCCGATGGGATTGTCGCTGGAAAACTTCGATGGAGTGGGTCGCTGGCGCGAGAAGGATCGCCTGGCAGAGACGCGCATCGATGCCTCCGGCGTGCTGCCGGATGGCAGCCCGGTGAATGGACCCATCGACCTGCGCAATGCGCTGATGAAGAACCCCGACCAGTTCGTGCAGACGCTGACCACCAAGCTGATGATCTATGCCACGGGCCGCCCGATGGAGTGGCAGGACATGCCCACCATCCGCGGCATCGTGAAGAAGAGCGCTGCCGATGATTACCGCTTCGCGACGCTGGTGACGGAGATCGTCAAGAGCGCGCCATTCCGCATGAAGCAGATTCCCGTGGAAGCCAAGACTCCTGAGATGCGTCAGGCCGCCGTGATCAACCCTTGATCGAGTAGAGGACATTCCCATGTTCATCACCAAGAAGCATCTGAGTCGCCGCACCGTACTGCAGGGCGTGGGCGTGACGGTGGCCTTGCCGTTGCTCGATGCCATGATTCCGGCCTCCACGGCGCTGGCACAGACCGCTGCGGCACCGAAGCCGCGCATGGGCTTTGTGTATTTTCCGCATGGCGCAGTGATGCAGCACTGGTCCCCAACAGCCACGGGCACCGACTTTCAGCTGACCAAGATTCTGGAGCCTGCGGCCAAGCATCGTGCCTCGATGACCATCGTCAGTGGCCTGCGCAACAAGGGCGGCGAGAGCAATACCCCGCACGCCATCATCGCGGGCACCTGGCTGGGCTGCGTTTCGCCGGAAAAGACGCATGATCCGCACGCGGGCACCACGGTGGACCAGATGGCCGCGAAGGTGCTGGGTGCGGACACGGCCTTCCCGTCGCTGGAGCTGTCCACCGAGGGTGGAGCGGTTTGTGATCCCGCCTACGGCTGCAGCTACGGTCATACGGTGGCATTTCGTTCGCCCACGCAGCCGCTGCCCATGGAGTTCAACCCGCGCAAGGTGTTCTACCGGCTGTTCGGCGGTGGCGATACGGCCGATGAGCGCGCGGCGATCACGGTGGAGACCAGCAGCATTCTCGACGCCGTGGCCGGCGATGCCACGGCGCTGCAGAAGCGCCTCGGCGCCAGCGACCGTGCCGCGGTGACGGATTACCTCGACTCGGTGCGCGAGATCGAGCGGCGCATCCAGAAGATCAAGTCCGAAGGCATGGGTGGCGTGCAGCTGCCCGATGCGCCGGTGGGCATTCCGGCGGCCTTCGAGGAACACCTGAAGCTGCAGTTCGACATGATGGCGCTGGCCTTCCAGGCCAACATGACGCGCGTGGCCACCTTCATGATGGCGCGCGAAGTGAGCATGCGCACCTACAACAACCTGGGCATTTCGGATGCCTTCCATCCGCTGTCGCATCACCAGGAAAACCCGGCCAAGATCGAAAAGCTGGTGAAGGTGCAGAACTTTCACACCAAGGTGTTTACGGGCTTTCTCGACCGACTCGCCGCCACGAAGGATGGCGATGGTTCGCTGCTCGATCATTCCATCATCCTGTTCGGCAGCAACATGTCGAACAGCGACAAGCACAACAATGATCCACTGCCTTCGGCCGTATTCGGTCGTGGCTACGGCAAGATCAAGGGCGGTCAGCATCTGCACTATCCGCAGAACACGCCGCATGCCAATCTGCTGCTGACACTGCTGAATCGTGCCGGTGTGCCGGCCGAGAAGCTCGGCGACAGCACCGGCACCTTTGCGGAGGTCTGAGCACCGTGCGCAAGATGCTCTGGCCGGCGCTGCTGGCGCCCTTGCTGGTGATGCCAGCCTGGGCGGCACCCCGTGCCGAACTCAATGCCCAGCTGTTCGAGGCGCTGAAGGCGCAGGATCCCGAGACTGCGCTGTATGCCCTGTCCGAAGGCGCGGAGGCCACGGCGCACGAGCCGGATGGCACGACGCCACTGCATTACGCCGCACACTTCGCGGATGTGCGACTGATCACCGCGCTGCTGAAGGCCAAGGCCGATGCCAACGCGCGCAATGAATTCGGTTCCATGCCATTGGCCGAGGCCGCCACCAGCGGCAATGCCGAAGCCATCCGGCTGTTGCTGAAGGCCGGAGCGGATGTGGAATCGGCCAATCCGGAGGGGCAGACGGCGCTGATGGTAGTGGCGCGCGCCGGCAAGGTGGACGCGGCAAAGCTGCTCATCAAGGCCCACGCCAATGTGAATGCGAAGGAGAGCTGGGCCGGCCAGAGCGCGCTGATGTGGGCTGCGGCGCAGGGGCAGGTGGAGATGATCCG
>DATNCK010000188.1:0-3541 GCA_035571575.1 Steroidobacteraceae bacterium
GTGCGCTTCGGAGAGGAACATCTTGCGCGCGACGCGCGCCCGATCGTCGTCGTCGCCTTCACCGAAGTAGACCTTGATGGCCACGTCGCGACCGTAGTACGGATCGTGCGAGAGATAAACGGTGCCGGTGCTGCCGCGGCCGACTTCGCGCACGATCACATACTTGCCGATGCGCTCCGGAACAGCGCCTGAATCGGGCTTGAGTTTTGTGTTGCTGCTGGCCATGGACATCCGACGTATCAGTGTCCACGAGGATAGGTTTCAACCCGGCGTGCAGCTGTGACGTGCCTCGCGCCAGCGGCAAATATCAGCCCGCGAAATGATCGTAGCCATGCGCATCGCAGGCTATCGCCACGCCATCGCGCGTGACGCGCAAACCACTTTGTTTCTCGAGCAATCCAATGCAGGTCACGCGGCATTTGACATTAGTCAGCTGCGCCTCGAACTGCCTGTGTCGTGCCGCAGGAACGGTGAAACATAATTCGTAGTCGTCGCCGCCGTTCAATGCGAATTGCGCTGAACGCCCGGCACCCATCACATGCACCAGCGCTTCCGAGAGAGGCAACTGCGCCGCATCGATGGTGGCGCCGCAGCCGCTTGCGGCAGCCAGTTTGGCCGCATCCGCAGCCAGGCCGTCCGACACGTCGATGCAGGCGCTGGCCAGACCGCGCAGCGCGCGGCCCAGTTCGATGCGAGGCTCGGGATAGAGGAAGCGCTGCAGCAGGTATTGCGCCTGTGCCGAGGTGGAATCGGTATCGGCCCGCTGCAGCAGCGCGAGTCCCGCCGCCGCATCACCGGGCGTGCCACTGACGTACAACCGGTCACCGGGAGCGCCGCCGCTGCGCAGCAACGCTGTGCCTGGCTCGATGATGCCCAGCGCCTGCACTGAAACCGACAGAGGCCCCGCGGTGGTATCGCCGCCGACCAGCGCCACATCGTGACGGCGCGCGAGTGCATGCAGACCTGAAGCGAAGGCATCGAGGAACGCTGCGTCGGAATCCGGCAGCGTCAGCGCGAGCAGGAACCAGCAGGGCTCCGCACCCATTGCAGCCAGATCACTCAGATTCACGGCCAGGGAGCGATGACCGATGGACGCGGGCTCGCAGCCCGCGGGAAAGTGCCGGCCTTCCACCAGGGTGTCCAATGCAGCCACCAGTTGCCGGTCCGGCGGCATCCGCAGCAATGCGGCGTCATCGCCGATACCCAGCTCGACGTCACCACGACGTTGCAGGACACCGCTCGCGGCAAGGCGGAAGTAGCGTTCAATCAGTTCGAATTCTCCCATGTCTCAGGTCCCGGCGGCTTGCCCGGCGCTGGCCGCCCAGAGCTCTCCATCACGGTCCGTGGCGATGAGCCAGTTGGAAATGCCGTTGTCGTGACGCACCCTGAACATGTTCCAACTCACCTCGACGGCACGGCGTATGTGATCTGAAGCACCCGCCCCGAACCGCAGCCAGCGACTGCTGCCCGCGATGCCGTCGAATTGCACGGATTGCACGGCGCCCCATTGCTGCAAAGCCGCGCGCAAACCCGATACTCCCGAAGCCGACACACCTCGCGGCACCGCAAAGACTCCGTTGCGCACCGTTGCTATGAAACTGAGCAGCGCTTTCTGGCTGCCCTCCGTGGCCACTTCCTCGACGCCCGGCGCGGGCTGCATGCGCTGCAGGTACACGCTCTCCGCTGCACCAGGATCAAGGCGCGAATACGCGAAACGGTACATGATGAATCGATGCCCGGTGCGAAGCCATTTGCCGGCAGGCGCCGAACCGGCCGGCATGCGCGCGAATCGCCATTTGCGGAAGGCGCGCTCGGCCGCTTCATCCAGATCCTTGGACCCGCTGCTGTTGAGCACTTTTACCTGGTCCACGCGGCCGCTTTCCGTGACGTGCAGAACCACGTCCGTAAGACCCTGTTCACCGCGGCGCGATGCGGCCGCCGGATAAATCGGCAGCACGCGCTCCAGCAGCACCAACCCGTCACCATCACCGGAACGGCCGCTTGAACTACTGGCATTTCCCGCCGCGCCCGCATCGGCCTCGGCGGTAACCGGAGCGGAGGCAGAAGCTGGTGGCGGCGCTACTTCCGTAGTGACCAGCGATTCCGGCAATTCGATCTCGATCTCCTGGACCTTCACGTCCAGTTTTTCGGGAGCCAGCCTCTGCAGTTGCAGAACGTCCGGTTTCTTCTGCTCTGCAAGCAGCCGATCGTCCGGAAGAGTGCGAGGCAGTTCGACTACGGTGGTGACAACTGTGGGTGCGGCGATGACTTCATCTTCGGCATGAGCGCGGACTCGCATCACAAGCCATATGGCCAGTGCGTGTGCGAGCAGCACGCTGCCCGCGACCGCCCGGCGTCTGGTGCGATTTGAAGCGGCGTCCCCGATCATTGCCGCAAGAGGCTACGGCCGGCTCATCGACGCGGTCAATGCCGGCGCCAGAACCCCATCAATGCTCATGGGTCCGCAACTCCCGTGCGGCCTTGTCCAGCACGGCGTTGACGAATTTGTGCCCATCAGTGGCCCCGAAGCGGCGCGACAGGCCCACCGCTTCGCTGATCGCTACGCGAAAGGGCACTTCAGCATGCGCATGCAATTCCTGCAGCCCGATCAGCAGCGCCGCATGCTCCACGGGGTCCAGCTGCTCGGCCGGGCGATCGCACCAGCCCGAAAGCTCGACATCCAGCGTGGCGATGTTTTCACAGATGCCGCGCACCAGCGATTCGAAGAACTCGCGATCGGCGCGTGCCGAGTCTTCCGCAAGCTCGAACTCGCTCATGAGGTCCTGCCAGGGACAGGGGTTCAACTGCCACCGGTACAAGGCCTGCAGCGCCAGCTTGCGGGACAGCACGCGCGCGGCATTGCCGCGCGTGGCTGCAGCCTTGCGATTCATGGCGTATCCAGGTCGGCCAGCACCAGCGCCATTTCCAGCGCGGCATCCATGGCTTCGCCGCCCTTGTCCATGCGCTCCGGACTGGCGCGTTCCTGCGCCTGCTCCACGGTCTCGGTGGTCAGCACACCGAAGATCACCGGCACTCCGGTGTCGCGCGCCGCATCGGCAATGCCGCGCGCCGCTTCGCCGGCAACGAAGTCGAAATGCGCGGTGTCGCCACGGATGACGCACCCCAGCGCGATCACCGCATCGAACTTGCCACTGCCGGCCAGCTTGCGTGCAGCCAGCGGCAGTTCGAAAGCTCCCGGCACGCGCACCAGCAGCATCGAGCCGGGATCACCACCCTGACGCAACCAGGCTGCCTGCGCACCCACTACCAGGGCATCCACGATGTCGGAATTGAAACGCGCGGCCACCAGCGCCACGCGCTTGTCCTTCGCTGCGGTGCCAGCCACGCCTTCGCGCGAGCGCAGGCGCAAGGCGCCATCAATGATCTTGTAGTTCGGCATGAGCCTGTGACTGCTTCAGGGCGTGTCGTATCCGACGTACTCGGCCACTTCCAGATCGAAGGCCGAGATGCCCTGGAACTGTTTCGGCTCCGACAGCACGCGCATGCGGCGCACGCCCAGATCCTTCAGGATCTGCGCGCC
>DATNCK010000189.1:0-7434 GCA_035571575.1 Steroidobacteraceae bacterium
GGCGGTGACAGTGCGCTGGCTGCGAGGCGCGCCAGCTCTGCGGCGTCGATTTCATTGGCCATGGAAACGCCCTGGTCAGCCGCCGCGACGCGCCGCCAGCTCTTGCTCGATGCGCACCTCGGTCTGCTTGTTGATCTCGTAGAAGAACAACAGCACGCAGACCAGCAGGAATGGAATCGAGCTGTACACACTGACCGCAAGCTGGATGCCATGCACGGTGCCTGGTGCCTGCACCGCCTGGTCCGGATCGTAGCCATTGTGGGCGAGGATGCCTGCCACCAGCATGCCGCCGAGAGCCAGGCCGGCCTTCAGTCCGCAGAGAATGGCCGAGAACACGATGGCCGTGGCGCGGCGATTGTTCTTCCATTCAGAAAAATCCGCCACATCGGCCACCATCGACCACAGGATGGGTGTGGTGATGCCGTAGAAGAACCCATGCAGCATGTAGGCGGCGATGACCGCGCCGACAGAGCGCGGGGAGAACATCGCAAAGGCCAGCAGGCACAGCGTGGACACGAACAGGGCGACTCCAAACACATCGCGCTTGCCGAAGCGGTCGGCGAGGCGCTTGGACAGGCCGATGCCGATGATGCCGCAGACAATGCCGCCGGCATTGAAGAGGCTCAGCGCCGAGGTGGGTGCATCCTTCGGCCACTGGAATTCGGTGAATCCCATGCCGGTCAACGCGGCATTCAGTTCAGCAATGAAACGGTTGAAGCCGATGCCGTCGAGGAAGGTCGATAGCTCAGCGCCATCCATGTAGTACTTGAAGTAGTACACGTACATGCCGCCCTTCAGCGCCAGGGTAATGAATATCAGAACGGTCAGCACCAGCATCAGTTGCCAGGGACGATTCTTCGCCAGATCGGCGATGTCCTGACGGATGGTGGAGCGCTGCGCGATCTCGGGTATCACGCGCTCTTTGGTAGTGAAGAAGGTGATCAGGAAGAACACCGTGCCAATCAGCGCGAACAGGGCCATGGCATTGGAGAAGCCTACGGCCTTGTCGCCGTGGCCGAGAATCAGCACCAGGGGCAGCAGCAGCACCTGGATGATGAACTGCGCGATCATCACCGCCACGAAGCGGTAGGAGGACATGCTGTTGCGCTCAGCCATGCTGCCGGTGATCACGCCGCTCAGAGCGCCATAGGGCAGATTGTTGGCTACATATACCGCCACCAGCAGCGTGTACGTGGCGAAGGCATAGATCACCTTGGCCTGCGGGCCGAAGTCCGGCGTGCTGAAAGCCAGCAGCGCGAACACGCCGAACGGAACAGCGGTCCACAGAATCCAGGGGCGGAACTTGCCCCAGCGCGTGCGCGTGCGATCGGCGATGAAGCCCATCAGCGGCGTGAACACGAAAGCGCCCACTGCGCCGACCACGCCGATCACCCATTGTGCGGTGGACGCCGGGATGCGATAGACGTCGGTGTAGAAGAAGGCCAGGAAGGTCACCAGTGTCTGGAAAATCAGGTTGGCCGCGAAATCGCCCAGGCTATAGCCAATCTTCTCTCCCGCTGAGAGTCGCCGGCTGCTGCTGTCGTGGTTCATCTAGCGTCCTGGTGCGTTGGGGAAGGTAAGGCTCTTGTAGTAGTCCAGTGCATGCGCCGGTGCGGCCTGGCCCGCCGGTATTGGCAAGCCATTCAGGCTTTGCCAATAGGCAACGCTGGCATCGCGCCACCACTGCGCCTCGTCCTGCTGGATCGCAAGGAATGAGGCGGTCTTCGCGTAGCGCTCCGCATCGATTCGACCCTGCAGCTGTGCCCAGGTGGCCCGCATTTGTTTCACTTCGTCCACGCCTCGCGTGTAGTGCGTCACCAGCTCCTGCCAAAGTGTCTGACCCGAGCGCATGCGGTAATCCCAGGGCACGTGGTGGAACCACAGCAGATAGGCATCGGGAATCTGCTTCAGATCCTGGAACTGCGTGGCGAGCTGTGGGGTGTATTGGCTCACGGCATTGCTGCCTGTGCTGGTGCGGTCGAAGCCGATGCCGTCACGGTCCGCGCGGTGATAGTAGACGGGCCTCCAGTCGGCACGCGCGCCCGAAGCGTCCCATGGCATCGGTCCGTAGTGATGGCCGGTGCCCATCAGGTGATGCAGACCCAGAGGGGTCATGTAGTCCACCACTGCCTCGCGGGAGGTCATCATCATGTCTATCACCGGGCGCACCACTGCATCGTCATTGGCCAGCGTCATGCGCGCCCAGTCTGCGGCGATGTCGCGCGCGGATTGGGCCGGATTCCACGCCAGGCGCCCGAAGGCATACCAGTTGGCCTGGTTGAACATCGAGCCGCACCAGTCGCGATCGGAGCCGATGTTGGCCACGCCAGCCATGCCTGTGAGCGTGTGGTTGTCCAGCTCGCCGTCGATCACCGCCGCGACCGTTGCGCCTTTCGCGTGCGCGTACGTGTCGGTGCGCAACACTTCCTCATACAACGCACCCAGGTATACCAAGTGCGTGGCGAAGCCCAGGTATTCCTTGGTGATCTGAAATTCCATCATCAGCGGCGTCTTCGGCATGGCGCCAAACAGCGGGCTGAAGGGTTCGCGCGGCTGAAAGTCGACCGGACCGTTCTTCACCTGCAGCAGAACGTTGTCGCGGAACTGCCCGTCGAGTGGTTTGAACTCGGGGTAAGCCTGCTTCGCGCGGTCGTCCGGGTTGTCCTGCGAGTAGACGAAGGCGCGCCACATCACGATGCCGCCATGCGGCGCCAGTGCTTCGGCCAGCATGTTTGCGCCATCGGCGTGCGTGCGATGGTAATCCTGCGGCCCAGGCTGACCCTCGGAATTCGCCTTCACCAGAAAGCCGCCGAAGTCGGGAATCAGCGCGTAGATTTCATTGCTCTTGCCCAGCCACCAGGCGCGCACAGCCGGATCGAGCGGATCGGCAGTCTTCAGTCCGCCGATCTCCAGCGGTGCGCTGTAGCGCGCACTGAGATACACACGCATGCCGTACGGGCGCAGTGCCCCGGCCACGGCCGCCACTTTCAGCAGGTAATCGTGGGTGAGAATGATGGCATTGGCATTGACGTTGTTCAGCACCGCGCCATTGACGCCGATGGAGGCATTGGCGCGCGCGTAATCGGTATAGCGCGGGTCGACATAGCCCGGCAGCTTCCACCAGTCCCAGATCGAATTGCCGGCGTAGCCGCGTTCGACGTGACCGTCGAGATTGTCCCAATGGTCCAGCACGCGCAGCTTTTCGCGCGGCCTGTCGCGCAGGTTCAGACCATCGACCGGCTGGCCGGTCTGCAGCAGTCGCAGCAGACGGAACGCGCCATACAGCACACCGGCATCCGCATTGGCAGCAATGACAGTGGCACGATGGCCGTCGATGGTCACGCTGCGGATCAGAAATCCCTCGGTGCCCAGCTCGCGCAGGCCGAGATCTAGCCTGGCGATCGCCGCAGAAGAGGAGGGTGTCCCCGCGATGATGGCGCCGTCGACGCTGCCTCGATCACTGAGTTTCGGCGCCTTGCCGAGCAGGCCGGTCAGGCCGCGCAGCAGCTCGCTGCGGGCAGCAGCGCGCACGGGTGATCCGGCATCGAGCACGAGCTCGGCGGCATGCGCGCGGTAGTCAATGGCCTGCGCGGCGGGCAATGGCCGATAGCGCAACCATAGATCGTAGCCGTCTTCCGCCACCGCTTGTCGCGCCAGCATCAGGGCAAAGGCCAGCAGCCACGTCGCGGTCTCGCAAGGCCTCATGGGCTCAGCGCAGCAGGTACTGGTTCAGCAGATTTTCGTAGCGCTCCTGCTTGCCGCTGATTTGCTGCGGTTCGCCGTTGCGTGCGGCCATGGCGGCCAGATCGGCCAGTTTCAGCTTGCCGCCAGCGAAGTCCCTGCCCGCGCCGTGATCGAAGCTGGCGTAGCGTTCCCTGCGCCACTGCTCCCAGGGTGATGCAGTGAGCAGTGCATGCGCCACCTCGAGGCCCCGCGCGAAGGCATCCATGCCGCCGATGTGTGCGATGAACAGATCCTGCATGTCAGTGGATTCACGGCGCGGCTTGGCGTCGAAGTTCAGTCCGCCGACCAGTCCGCCCTGGCGCAGCACTACCATCATGGCGCCGACTGTGTCGTATAGATCTGTGGGGAACTGATCGGTGTCCCAGCCATTCTGGGCGTTGCCGCGATTGGCATCGATGCTGCCGAGCAGGTCGTGGTCGGCCGCCACCTGCAGGTCATGCTCGAAGGTGTGGCCCGACAGCGTGGCGTGATTGGCCTCGATGTTGAGCTTGAAGTCCTTTTCAAGACCGTGCTGACGCAGGAAGCCGGCCACGGTGGCGCTGTCGAAATCGTACTGGTGCTTCATCGGCTCCATCGGCTTGGGCTCGATGAAGAAGAAACCCTTGAAACCAATGCTGCGACCATAGTCGCGCGCCATGGTGAGGAAGCGCGCGAAATGCCCGAGCTCGCGCTTCATGTCGGTGTTGACCAGCGAGGCATAACCCTCGCGGCCGCCCCAGAACACATAATGCTCGCCGCCCAACGCCACGGTGGCATCCAGCGCGTTCTTTACCTGCACCGCGGCACGCGCCACCACGTTGAAATCCGGGTTCGTGGCAGCGCCATTCATGTAGCGCGGATGCGAGAACAGGTTCGCGGTGCCCCACAGCAGCTTTACGCCGGTGGCTGACTGCCGCTCCTTCGCCAGAGCGACCATGTGCGCGAGATTCTTCTCGTACTGACCGATGTCCTCGGCATCAGGCGCCAGATCGATGTCGTGGAAGCAGTAGTAGGGCACGCCGATCTTGGTGAAGAACTCGAAGGCGGCGTCGACGCGCGCCTCGGCCGATGCCAGGGGCGAACCGGCCTCCCACGGAAAGCGGCGCGTACCGGGGCCAAACGGGTCGTGGCCTGCGTTGGTGAAGGTGTGCCAGTAGCACACGGCGAAGCGCAGGTGCTCGGCCATGGTCTTGCCACCGATGCGCTTGCCGGCGTCGTATACCTTGAAAGCCAGGGGATTGTCAGACCCCTGACCTTCAAATCTGATCTGGCCGATGCCGGGGAAGTATTCACGCTTGCCGATGAAAGGAGTACTCATGAGGGTTCCAGAAGAGTGATGGTGGTGTTTGTCTCAGACGCCTGCGGGGCGAGCTGAATACAAGGACTTGGCCGCGTCCAGGTGACGCAGGAACTGGCCATAAACTGAACGATAAAGCGACGCAGCTTCTCCGTTCGGGGCGGTACCGAGGTCGGTGGTGAGCTTCACGTGTTCGCGGGTGAGGTCGGCCAGATCAGCGGGTTTGCCTGCGGTCTGCGTGGCCCATAGCGCCTGCAGCGCAGCGCCGAACGCGGCCCCCTCGGCCTGCTCGGGGACCTCTACGGGTTTGTCGAACACGTCGGCCACCATCTGACGCCAGGCCGCACTGTGGCTGCCGCCTCCGGTGAGGCGGATGGCATCACAGCTGAGACCGGCTGCACGCAATGCATCGAAGCCGCTGCGCAGCGCAAAGGTTGCGCCCTCCATTGCGGCGCGATAGGCGTTGGCACGTGTGAAATTACTGAAGTCCATGCCATAGAAACTGGCGCGGGCCAGCGGCAGGTCAGGTGTGCGCTCTCCATTGAAGAAGGGCAGCATGCCCAGGCCACCGGCGCCGGGGCGGGTTCCGGCCATTACAGCGTCACCGTCGCGACTGCTGAAGCCAAATGCACGGGCCACGTTTTCGGTGGCCACGGTGCAGTTCATCGTGCAGATCAGCGGCAGCCAGCCGCCAGTGGAGGAACAAAAGGCAGCCCAGCCCATGTCTGTGTCCACGATGGGGCGGTCGGTGCAGGCGAACAGCGTGCCCGAAGTACCCAGGCTCATGCTGAAAGTGCCCGGCGCCACATTGCCCGTGCCGATTGCAGCCGCCATGTTGTCGCCGCAGCCAACGCTGACGCGAACAGTAGCGGGCAAGCCCAGTTCTGCAGCGATGGATGGGGAGATCGGAAAGCTGGCCTGAGATTCGACCAGCGGCGGCAGGCATGCGGTCAGATCCCGCTCCGGGTCGGTGGCTGCGAGCAGTTCGGCAGACCAATTTCGCCGGCGCACATCCAGCCAGCCCGTGCCCGAGGCGTCGCCGCATTCCATCCAGCGCTGGCCCGTGAGCCAGAAGTTCACATAGTCATGCGGCAGCAGGATGGAAGCCAGTCCCGCATACGCCTGCGGACGATGCCTGCGCGTCCAGGGCAGCTTCGAGGCGGTATAACCGGCCAGAATGGGGTTGCCAGCCAGCTCGACACAGCGGCGGGCTCCGCCAACGCGGTCCATGATTTCCTGGCATTCGGCCTGTGTACTGGTGTCGCACCAGAGTTTGGCGGGCGCCAGTACTTTGCCGGCCGCGTCGAGCGGCACGAAACCGTGCTGCTGACCCGATACGCCCATGGCCTTGACGCGTGCGCGCAGCGCCGGATCCAGTCGTGCGATACAGGCGCGGATCGCGGTAATCCACCACTCGGCGTGTTGCTCCCTGCTGCCGTCCTCGCCAGCAATGAGGTCCAGGGACTGGCCCTGCAAGGAGACGACCTCACGCGAGGCGGGGTCGTAGGCCAGCAACTTGACGCTTTGCGTACCGACATCCAGCCCGAGGGCGAGGCTCATGCGGACTTTCCCGGGGCCGAATTAGTACGACTAATTGTACCTCACCCCCGCGGGAGGTGCCTGGGCCGCGGCGTTTCAACCCCACCTTTCAGCGCGGTGAACCCCCGGGGGGCCGCCCTTTAGCGGGCTGCAGCGTTGCGGTAATCGCGTGGCGTCATGCCGAAACGCCGGCGGAAGCTCTGGCCGAAGTGCGAAGCGCCGTTGAAGCCGCATTCCAGCGCGATATCCGTAATAGTGTGGCCGGCGTAGTAATCACTGCGCAGCAGCTCTGCCGCGCGTTCCAGCCGGCGCCGGAGCAGAAATGCCGACAGCGGCTCGCCCGAAGACTGGAAGATCATGCGCACATAGCGCTCGCTGACATCGAAGTGGCGCGCCACATCCAGCGGCCGGAAGTCGCCATCGCCGAGATGGGCGTCGACGTATTCGCGGTAGGCAGGCAACCGGGCTTTTGAGCCCCGCAGTGCCATCGCGCCGTGGTGATCGGCGAATGCCGCGGCAACGAATCCCGCCAGTGAACTGGCGATGATGGGTGGCAGAGTGCCGGCGGCATCGTCGCTGTTCAGTTCTGAACCCAGTGTGCGCAGCAGGCCACCGAGCACACGGCTCGCGCCTGAGTCAGGGCGGACTACGGCGCCAGCGTACTGCGAGGCGCCGGGCAGGCAGTTTTCCAGCAGCGTGCGCGGGAATTCCACGCCCAGGGTACGCAGCCCGTCACCGTGAATCATTTCATAGGGTGCGGTGCGATCGATCAGGCAGAAGGAACCCGCACTCACCGTCATCGAAGGCCGGTCGCCATGTGAAAGCGTGAACTCACTCTGAACCGGCATGAGCAGCTGGAACGACGGCCGGCGTCT
>DATNCK010000190.1:0-7661 GCA_035571575.1 Steroidobacteraceae bacterium
CCTCCTCCACCACCACACGCTTCGGCACCGTCTTGTGGGCGTGCACATCCTGGATCATCTTCGCGAGCGCAGGCCCGAGCAACGGGTTGCACTCGATCGTGGCGTTGAGCTTGCCGGCAATCATGGCTTCGAACGCGCCGCGCACACCATCGATGGAAACGATGCGGATGTCCTCGCCGGGCTTCATCCCAGCCTCCTCGATGGCCTGGATGGCGCCGATGGCCATGTCATCGTTGTGCGCAAACAGCACGTCGATCTTGTTGCGTCCTTCGGCTTTCAGGAAGGCTTCCATGACCTCCTTGCCCTTCGCGCGCGTGAATTCGCCAGTCTGCGAGCGCACGACCTGGAAGCGCGAATCCTGGTCGATGACTTCGCGGAATCCCTTCATGCGGTCGTTGGCAGGCGCTGATCCCACGGTGCCCTGCAACTCGACGACGCGGATCGGGCCCTTCATGTCCTTGCTGGCGTCGATCAGCCAGCGTGCGGCACGCCGGCCTTCCTCGACGAAATCCGACCCGATCAGCGTGACGAACAGTGATTCATCGGGCACGTGCACAGTCCGGTCGGTGAGCACCACTGGGATTCCGGCAGCCTTGGCTTCGGCCAGTACCGTATCCCAACCCGTCTCGACCACCGGCGAGAAGGCAATCACATCCACACGCTGGGCGATGAAGGATCGCAGCGCCTTGATCTGATTTTCCTGCTTCTGCTGCCCATCGGAGAACTTCAGCTGGAACTCCGGCTCGACCAGCGCTTCCTTGACGGAGCGCGTGTTGGCAGTGCGCCATTCGCTTTCGGCACCAACCTGGCTGAAGCCTACGGTGATGGCACCGCTCTTGGCACTTGTTCCACCTCCCGAGCAACCCGCCAGAGCGGCCAAACCAAGCAGCGCAACACACGCGGATATTCTGAACATTTGTCCTCCGTCTATTTGCTTTTTGCAGGCATGTGTCGACGCCCGGGCGTCACAGCACACGCACTCCGCCGGGCAGGAATCCCGCGGGAACCGTCCGTAAACCATTGCGCAGCGGCGCACCCAGCGCCGGCAGATCGACTTCAAACACATCGCCGGGCTGCGCATGCACGCCGTCGGCGAAGCTCAGCGTTGCGGTACCGAAGAAATGCAGGTGCACGTCTCCGGGCCTGCGGTGCCTGGCGTATTTGAAATGGTGATATTCCAGATTCTCCAGCGTATGGCACATATTGGCTTCGCCGGTCAGAAAAGGCTTCTCCCACAGCACCTCACCGCTGCGCAGGATGCGGCTGGTGCCGCGCAGATCGCGCGGCAGTGTGCCTGTGCGCAGTTCCGGCCCGATGGCGCAGGAGCGCATCTTGGAGTGCGCGAGGTACAGGTAGTTGCTGCGTTCCGTGACGTGATCGGAAAACTCATTGCCGATGGCGAATCCAAGCCGGTGTGGCGTTCCGTCCGGTCCGATCAGGTACAGGCCGACCAGCTCGGGCTCCTCACCACCATCCAGTGCGAAGTCCGGCGAAGGGATCGCCGCACCGGGCGCCACAACGATGTCGCCATTGCCCTTGTAGAACCATTCCGGTTGCGCGCCGACCGCGCCTGGCGCGGGAGTGCCGCCCTCGACGCCCCACTGGAACATCCGCATCGAGTCAGTCAGCGTGCCTTGCTCGGACTGCTGACGCAGCTTCTGATGCATCGCGTCGCGCGCAGCAGCGCTGCCCAGGTGCGTCAGCCCTGTTCCGGAAACCAGGCAATGGGTGGGATCCGAGTGATGCACTGGTGTGCGCACCAGTCCCTCGCGCAGCAGCTGCGAGTAGTCCAGCCACAAATCCCCTGGTGACGCACCGGCCTGCCGTTCCAGCGTGTTGCCGGAAGAGATTGCCCGGCTGGCCAGCTCCCAGGTGCTCTGGATGCCATCGATCACGCGCACACGCAGGCCTTCTTCGTCGACTATGCCGACCCGGATCTGTCCCGCCTTCGGCTCAAGCTGGATCAATCGCATCGCAACGCACCTGCCAATTCGGTGCGGCAACGATATCCGAACCGCTGCAGCATGCAAACGTCAGTGCCAGCCCGCATCCACCAGGAATTCCTGCGCTGTGATGCCACGTGCTTGATCGGACGCCAGAAAAAGCACCATGGCGGCGATGTCATCCGGCCACAATTTGTCGGGCAGGCACTGGTTGTGCATCAGGTCTGCCTCGCTGGCCGCATCCAGCATGGCGAGCTGCTTGTCAGTCATCACCCAGCCCGGCGAAGCCACATTGATGCGGATGCGATGCGCGCCCAGCTCGCGTGCCAGGCCGCGCGTAAGTCCGTTCACCGAGGACTTGGCCGTCGCATACGCAGGGTAGCCAGCGGACTTGGTCTGCCAGCCCGTGGATCCGAGATTGACGATGGATCCGCCACCCAGGCGCCGCATGCCGGGCACCACTGACTGGATGGCGAAGAAAGCCGGGCGTTGATTGATGGCCATGCGCTGGTCCCAGTATTCCGGCGTGACTGCGTCCAGCGCGTGGCGGTCGTCGCTGGCAACGTTGTTCACCAGCACGTGGAAGTCGCCGAGCTCGTGCGCCGCATCGACGATGGCCTGCTGCAGCAATGGCACTTGAGTCACGTCGCAGGGGCGGTACCAGGGACGACCCAGACCTTCGGCTTCCAGGCGATTTACCAATACAACGCTCGCCTCCGCAGCGATGTCGACGAAGGCCACGGCAGAGCCCTGACGTGCGAAGGCCTCGACAATTGCCGCGCCAATGCCGCTGCCGCCGCCGGTTACAAACACCCGTTTTGCGGCCAGCGATGGATAATTCACTCGCTCCTCGAGCCGCTTTCGCGCAGTATCTGTCGCGCTCAGTTCTGCCGCCATGCACTCCCCTCCCTCTGCTGCGTGCTGAAATTGAATCGGGTTTCTTGCTATTTTTGCAGTCCGAGCATATCCGAAGGACCCTGCGTAACCATGAGCGATTCTCCAAAGCGACCCCTGCGAAGCCGCCAATGGTTCGGGGTAGGCGGCAAGCAGGGGTTCTACTACCGCAGCTGGCTCAAGGGCCTCGGAACGCCGCATGACATGTTCGACGGCCGCCCGGTGATCGGAATCTGCAACACCTGGTCGGAGCTCACGCCCTGCAACAGCTCCTTCCGCGAACTCGCCGAACACGTCAAGCATGGCGTCTACGAGGCGGGCGGTTTTCCACTGGAATTCCCGGTCATGTCGCTGGGTGAGACCCAGATGCGGCCCACCGCGATGTTGTACCGCAATCTCGCCAGCATGGATGTCGAAGAATCCATCCGTGCGAATCCCATGGATGGCGTGGTGCTGCTGATGGGCTGCGACAAGACCACTCCATCGCTGCTGATGGGTGCGGCCAGCGTCAATCTGCCCACCATCGGCGTGTCCGGAGGCCCGGCGCTGTCGGGAAACTGGCGCGGCAAACCGTTGGGCTCAGGCACGGGCGTGATCGAAATGTCGGAGATGGTGCGCGCCGGCACGCTCACCCAGGCCGAGTTCACCGAGGCGGAAGCCTGCATGCAGCGCTCCAAAGGCACCTGCATGACGATGGGAACCGCCTCGACGATGGCGAGCCTGGTCGAGACGCTGGGCATGGCATTGCCTGAAAACGCCGCGATCCCGGCCGTGGATTCCCGTCGCATGCGACTGGCACATCTCTCGGGCCGCCGCATTGTCGAAATGGTGCGCGAGGATCTGACCATGTCGAAGATCCTCACGCGCGCCGCCTTCGAGAATGCCATCCGCGCCAACGCCGCCATTGGAGGCTCGACCAATGCGGTTATCCATCTGCTGGCGCTGGCTGGACGACTGGGCGTTCCATTGACGCTCGATGACTGGGACCGAATCGGCTCGAACCTTCCGTGTCTGGTCAACCTCAAACCGTCTGGCCAGTATCTGATGGAAGATTTCTACTACGCTGGCGGAATGCCGGCGGTGCTGCGCGAGATTTCCTCTCACCTGGACCTGGATGCGATGACCGTCAACGGCCGCACGCTGGGTGAAAATATTGCAAACGCACCCTGCTGGAACCGCGATGTGATCCGGCCACTGGCAGAACCCTTCAAGGCCGCCGCGGGCATCGTGGTACTACGCGGCAACCTTGCGCCGGATGGCGCGGTCATCAAGCCATCGGCCGCCTCGCCGCAGCTGCTCAAACATCGTGGCCGCGCCGTGGTGTTCGAGAGCATCGAGGACTTCAAGGCGCGCATCGATGACGAGGCACTGAACATCGACCAGAGCAGTGTCATGGTGCTGAAGAACTGCGGGCCCCGTGGCTATCCGGGCATGCCGGAGGTGGGCAACATGCCGCTGCCACCGAAGCTGCTGCGTCGTGGCATTGCCGACGTGGTGCGGATTTCCGACGGCCGCATGAGCGGTACGGCCTACGGCACGGTGGTATTGCATGTCTCGCCTGAAGCCGCCGCAGGCGGCCCACTGGCACTGGTGCGTGAGGGAGACTTCATCGAACTGGACGTGCCCGGCCGTCGCTTGCATCTGGATGTGGCGGAGGATGAGCTGGCGCGCCGCCGCGCCGAATGGCGGCCTCCGGCGGCGCCGACGCGTGGCTATGCGAAGCAGTATGTCGACCACGTGCAGCAGGCACATCTCGGCGCTGATCTGGACTTTCTCGCGGGTGGCAGCGGCGGCGACGTCACACGCGATTCACACTGATCAGGTGCGCCGGTGATCCGTCACTTCGGCCATCTGAACGATGGCCGCGACGTGGAGGCCGTCACGTTGGGCTCGACTACAGGTCTTCAGGCCGAAGTACTCACCTATGGCGCCATTCTCCGGCGGCTCAGCTTTCCCGTGCACGGCCAGCGCCGCGAGCTGGTTCTGCACCTCGAACAGCTGCAGCAGTATGAACACGACACCGCCTTTGTGGGCGCGGTAGTCGGGCGCTTTGCGAACCGCATCGCGCGCGGCCGGTTCATGATCGATGGTCAGCTGCATCAGCTCACCCGCAACGAGAACGGCAATCATCTTCACGGCGGCACGAAAGGCACGGGCAAGCAACTGTGGCGTGTCGTGGATATGCCGTCGGAATCACGGGTAAAGCTCGCACTTTCCTCGCCCGGCGGCGACGAAGGCTATCCGGGGCAGCTCGATGTCACACTCGAGCTGTCGATCGGGCGCGATGCGGCGCGCATCGACTTCACCGCACGCACTGACGCGGCCACTCCGGTGAATTTGACCTACCACCCCTATTTCAATCTCGGCGGCAATGCTGCTGCGCATTGGCTGCGTATCCCCGCGTCTCACTACCTGCCTGTGGGACCTGGATTGATTCCCACCGGCGAGATTGCGCACGTGGACGGCACGCCCTTTGATTTTCGCACCGGCCGGAAACTCGCGCCGCCGCCACTGACAACTCATCCGCAGCTGCTGCTGGGCGGGGGCTACGATCACTGCTGGGTGCTCGATGAGGATGCCGACTGTCATTGCGAACTGCGCTCGACTGAAGGGGACATCACCCTGTGGATCGCGGCCAGCGGTCCTGGCCTGCAGTTCTACAGCGGGCAATACCTGTCGCGCGCACATCCGGTGCTCGGCAGCGCCGTAGCCCTGGAACCGCAGGGCCTGCCGGACGCGCCGAATCACCCCGGCTTTCCAGATGCCGTGCTACGCCCTGGACGGACCTACCGCGCCAGCATCGAATATCGTGTGAGCGTCACGCCACCTGGTTGATCAGGCAGCCGATGTGATCGATGGTGATGCTGATGGAATCACCACTCTGCAATGTGAATGGCGCGGGCGGAACAATGCCAGTGCCGGTCATCAACAGAGCGCCGTTCGGGAAGCTGCACTCCCGGAATAGATAGGCCGCGAGATCCTCGAAGCGTCGGGTGATCAGACTGATCGCCACGCTGCCGGAGAAGACGACATTCTGGCCCCGCGTGATCGCAAGCGCGATGATGGCATCCGAGGGAAGGCTGTTCTCCTGAACCAGCACACAGGGGCCGAGCGCGGCACTGCCGTCATAGATCTTGGCCTGCGAAAGATACAGCGGATTCTCGCCCTCGATGCTGCGCGAACTCATGTCATTGCCGACGGTATATCCGACGATTTTCCCGCGCCGGTTCAGCACCAGCGTCAGCTCCGGTTCCGGCACGTTCCAGGAGGAATCTGCCCGTATACGCACCTTGCCGCCATGGCCGACCACGCGGTGGCGCGTGCCCTTGAAGAACAACTCCGGCCGTTCCGCTTCATAGACTCGCTGGTAGAAGTCACCGCCGCCGGAATCTTTGGATTCTTCCTGCCGCTCGACCTTGCTGCGCAGATAGGTGACGCCACTGGCCCAGAGCTCCTGCCCTTGCATCGGCGGCAGGAATGCGGCATCGGAAGCAGGGGCGGAATGAGCCGGAAGCGCCGCATGCATCTGCAGCAGCTGGCGAT
Organism: Steroidobacteraceae bacterium; assembly: GCA_035571575.1. Taxonomy (GTDB): domain Bacteria; phylum Pseudomonadota; class Gammaproteobacteria; order Steroidobacterales; family Steroidobacteraceae; genus ZC4RG30. The sequence continues at coordinate 6,381 of DATNCK010000190.1, forward strand.
ACAAACCGTCGCGATTCAGCAGCTCATCCCAGTCTGCATCGGCGCACAGCGCCCACTTCTCGTCGTGCTGCAGCAGGATGCCCTTCGCCGTGTTGAACATTCTCATCGATGACTCACTGGTTGCGGCTTTGCAGATCCAGATCGTATGCTGTGCTGACCAAGTGCAACAGGGGGCGCTCGATACATCGTGTATCGATACCAGGCCGCCGACACTGTCCGGCAGACGGGAACCCTATGGCCAAGCAGAACCTCACTGTACGCGAGAAGTTCGGATTCGGACTGGGCGACACGGCCAGCAACATCGTGTACCAGGCCGTCATCAACGTCCTGCTGTATTTCTATACGGATGTGTACGGCATCGAGGCGGCGGCAGCCGGCACGCTGATGCTGGTGGTGCGACTGGCCGACGCAGCCCTCGATCCGATGATGGGCGCAGTGGCCGACCGGACACGCTCGAAGTACGGACGCTATCGTCCCTGGATGCTGTGGGTCGCGATCCCCTATGGCGTGCTCGCAGTAACCGCCTTCATCACGCCGGATGTCGACGTCGGACGCAAGCTGGTCTACGCCTACATCAGCTACGCACTGCTGATGACCGCCTATAGCGCCGTCAATGTGCCCTACTCCGCGCTGGGCGGCGTCATGACGGGCGACAGTGAGGAGCGCGGCAACCTGCAGACCTGGCGCTTCGCCATGGCCATGGTCGGTGGCTTCCTGGTGACTGCGTCGATATTTCCGCTGGCCAAACTCATTGGCGGCGGTGACCTGCCGGCGAACTACCGGCTGGGTTTCCCGCTGGCCATGACCATCATGGCCACGATCGGTGTCGTGTGCTTTCTGCTGTGCTTCCGCCTCACGCGGGAACACGTCTACCCTGACGAGAACCTGCCAAAACGTCGCCCGCTCGAAGATCTCGTCGCCATGGTGACCAATTCGCAGTGGTTGATCATCGCGCTGGCCACGCTGATCATCATGACGCGCGGCGCGATGCAGGGAGCGAGCAAGCCGTACTTCGTCAGCTACTACCTGATCACCGATCACCTGCCGGCGTGGCTTGCCTGGTTCATGGGCAGCACATCCTCGAAGCTCTCCGCGTTCCTCAGCATGACCATGCTGGCTGGCGTAGGCGGCGCAATTGCCGCCAACAGGCTGGGCCGGACCTGGTGCAAGGTAGCGGTGATGAAGATGGCGCTCACGGGCACTGTGTTCATGAATGTGATCCTGTTCCTGATACCGCGGGATGCAGTGCTCACGGCACTGCTCATCGTGATGCTGTCCAAC
>DATNCK010000191.1:0-13795 GCA_035571575.1 Steroidobacteraceae bacterium
TCCATCCTCTCGGTGGCGAACAGCATCGCCATGCCTCCCGCGCGCGGGTCAGGGCCGAGAATGGCCATGCGCTTGATGTAGTCCTCGTTGGAAGCCTGCTTGGCGGTCGACTCGCACACATCGATGAAGGTGCCTGTGAAAGAGGTGCGTGAGTTCACCGCGAGCCATGCCTGGTCGACAGCTCGCCGGTAGTCGCGCCCCTTGATCCAGCCCTTCTCGATCCCACGCTGGAGCGCGAAACCAATGATCGCCGTGGCGGTGAACTCCGCATACGTGCCCGGCATGTTCAGCACGTTGCGCCACAACCCGTCCCGGTCCTGCAGGGGCAACAGCGTCGCCATGAGCGTGCGATAGCTCTGCAGGGCGTGTTCGTAACCGGGATGATCCTTGGGAAGCTCGGTCAGCACCAGCGTGAGACCAAGCGTCACGAATGCATTGCCACGGCCCCAGGCCATGTTGGTGCTGGGCTCGTGTCGATAGAGCCCGTCCGGACGCAGATCCAGGTTCTGCATGAAACGCAGATGCCGGTCGGCCATGTCGAAGTACTTGCGCTCGCCGGTGAGTGCGCCAGCCTGCGCCACGATGGCGGTGCCCATGAAGACCGAGTCGCTGAAATTGTTGTGGTAGGGCATGGCCTCCTTCATCTGTCCGGAGGGTTCGAAGCCCAGGTCACCAACCTTGCGAACCAGCGCGATGTAGCGCGGATCCTTGGTGCGACGGGCGAGCTCGGTATACAGCGTGTGGGCGGCCATGACGCCCGCACCAGGACGCTGCGTGAGGCTTTCCTTGCTGCCGTCGACGTATGGCTCGACCAGCTTGCGCACCTCGTCGACCTCGCCGAGCTTCACGCGCGAGATCAGCGCCATGGCCTCCTGATACTGGTGGGTGTTGAAATCATGTCCGTAGTATTTCGCCAGCCCCTGTGCAAACTCGCGCGGCGAACGCGCCCGACGACGCTCGAGCTCGACGCGCGCTTCAGACTTCATGATCGATTTGGGCAGTTCGTCGAGCGAGCCATTCCAGCGCTGCGCCGGAATGCTTCCCATGTCCGCCACTTTCCGCGTGCTCAGTGCCATGGCGAGCCCGGCATCATCATCGCCGGCGATCAGCACCAGATCCGGGGCATGCGCGCCGATCCAGCGCCACAGCACATTGGACTCGACATTTTCGCGGTACGCAGCGCCGGTGGCTGGAAACTGCAGCGCCACGCCATCCGGGTTGCCCAGCGGGATGCCGACCAGCTGCACGGGATGCGCCCCGCGCTTCTCGTAGGACGCCACCGCGCTGCGCACCGCGGCCGCGCTCGCGTCGTCGCCATGAAGTCCGCCCACGAGCACCACGACCGGCGCAGACTTCGCCCGGGCCTCGACGATGAGTGCGTCAATGCGCTTGCCACTTGCAGCAAGGCCAATGTCTACGGTCTGCGCGGCAAGAGCCGCTGCGCCGGGAGCGGCGGAGGCCACCAGGAATAACAGTGAGTACGCCAGCTTGCCCGCGAGGTTCATGTGGGAGTTCCAGGTGCGTGCCGAAAGGATGCGTGATCTTAACGTGAAAGCGTGAACGCCACCCCTTCACCCGATGTCCTCTGCCACGGGCTTCAGCGCGATCGTCGCCAGCAGAACGGCCAGGGGAATCGTGGCGAAGAAACCAATGGCCTTGAAGCCAAAGGCTCCAATCACGCTGCCACCCAGGAAGCAGCTGAACAACAGCAGATGCACGCCAAGACGCTCGCGATTCACCCCTGCTGGCACTCCGTGCTCTTCCCGATTCACGTAGATGAACCGGCCCAGCTCGATTCCGATGTCGGTGATGAGTCCGGTGACGTGCGTCGTGCGGATCTCTGCCTTGGAGATCTTGGTGATCACGGCATTCTGCAGACCCATGAGATAGCAGAGCATCAAGACGGTCGCCGGCGCAATCCATGTCGTGTAGCCCTGCAACATCCAGCCCGAGAGGCCGAATGCGAGAAGCAGAAATGCCTCGAGCAACAAAGGAATGGCGAACCGGCTGCGCAGGTGGCGGCGCCGGGCCCAGTTCACCGTGATTGCCGTTGTCATGGCGCCGACAAGGAAGGCGAGCAGCGCACAGACCGCGGCAGCAGCCACCGGAAAATGTCCAAATGCCAAGGCGTCACCGATCCCTGAGACGATTCCGGTCATGTGTGATGTGTACTGGCCCACGGCCAGAAACCCGCCCGCATTGGTGGCGCCCGCTACCAGGGCAAGCATCGCGCCCAAAGCACGATCACGGCCGATGCTTCTATCCGGACTGGCCAGATCAAGGATGCGCTTCACAGGGGACTTCGTTGAGTGGAAGTAGCGATCTAGTTTTGAATCCGTCGGGTCGTCGCCAGGATAGTAGCTGACGCTTCCTGAAGAGACTCATAGTACGAAACGAAGCGTCGCGGTTCCGGTGCGTTGTAGGCAGAGAGGTTGTGTGCCCAGCGATAAGAGATCGGCTGATAGAGCAGCTGCGCCTCGACGGTAAATGGGCCGGTACGTCCTGACACCTCGATGACATAGTCGACCCGGTGTCCGGATGCATCGAACGCGGCGTCGTCGCGGGCCTCTCCAACGACACGGATATCTTCCGATGCCGTGAATTTGTCGAATCCCGCCGGTAGCAGGCGATTGTCCTTCAAGTAGTGCGTCGCCCCGAGTAGCCCCGTCGTCACCCGCCCCGAAGCATCCCCGAGGACAGACTCATAGATCTGCACTTGTTCCTCACTGCGGATTTGCTGGTAGTGCGGCTCGAAGCGAAGCGGATCCACGTCATTGTCGTTGCCAACGATCGAGCCATCCGGTCGCAAAGCGCCCGACTCAAAGACCGGCCGCCCCGCCGCGTCGATCACACGGATGTGCAGCCAGGCGCGTCGCGACGGATAGGCGGTCGGCAGTTTGTGTCCTCCCAGATTGGTCACCTGCACGTGCGCACGTAGTTCGGTGCCTTCCCGTTGTGTTGCCACCTCAAGCGTGGCGGCGCGCGAGGAAAGGTATTCCACCGTGCGCGCCGAGGCAGCGGTCAGCAGCGGCGAAGGCGCCGTCATGGACAACGCATCTGCGTAGCGCGCAAGCATCGACTGGAGGAAGAAGTTGGCTCCGATGAAAAAGTGACGCGCCAACTCCGGCCGCGGTTCGCCAAGGACCCGCGAGACCGCCAAAGGGCCATCGACGACGGGCATGTGGCAAGACTGGCAGCTGCGTTCATTCGCGTATCGGCTGTGCCGCCATTCAAGGAAGGGCATCTGCTCCGGAAGACTTCCGATGACGCTTCCATCGGCGGCCAGGGCCTGGGTGCGAAGTGTGTGGCAGCTCGCGCACAACTCTGACTGGCGAATGTGCTCGCCCTCGGTGGGCTCGAAGCCACCTGAAGAACTGCGCATGATCCGGCGCAGCCCGGAATCAATAGGGAACGGACCATACTCCAGACTGCGGCCATTCACTGACTTCGAAAGCAAGAACTGTCCGTTCCAGGTGTTTTCGCCTCCCAAACCGTCCGGTGAGAGCTGATGGCACACCGAACAGGAAACACCATCCATCCCTTGTCGATGCATCTCGCTCGACGGCGCTGCCGACAGCACCGCGAACACCGAGCCCAGATGCCCTGCCATGCGCGCGCGGTACCGGGGAATGGGCATGTGGCAGGCGGCACACTCATCTTCTATTACGGAGGCGGCCTTCGGATGATCGAGAGTCTCGCGCCGAACGCTGGCCTGCCAGTAGGGGTCCCTGGCGGAATTGGCCATCGCGCTCACGCTCCAATCATGCCCGATGGAGAGGCGCTCGCCAGAGGGCGCAACCAGTCCGTTGTGGCAGGCAGCGCAGCGATCCGACGTCTGGAAATGTACATCGCTCTCGGGTGGCGAGGCGTAACCTGGCGCGGCACAGGCGAACAGGAGCCACAGCAGCGAATGTGGTTTCACCAACCCTCCAGAAGGCCGCCGTCCGCCCAGTCCCACAAAACATAGGCGAGCAACCGGCTCTCCCGTTCAGATCGCTGCGTCAGCGGTTTGAGCCAACCGACGGCCAGCCGAATGTGCTGGCGCGCGCTCAAGGTGACCTGCAGGCCCGGGGCCAGATCCCACACTGTCTCACCACGGCCACTGCTGACCGGCCGCTCGCCCGCAAGTTCGATCATCGGCGACCAGGTCCGGCCACCACCGCTTCGCCCGGCCACACTGAATCCGAGCGCAGAGCGCAGGAAGACGGTGGTGTCACCTTTGCTGGAGTCGGTGGGCATATCCACGCCGCCTTGCAACTGCAGGAAGCCGCGCCCAGGCAGCAGTTGATCGTAGGCGCCAAAGACCGTGAATACGGGCGTGCCTGAACCCAATCCCCGCTTCGTGCTGCCGGTGGGCAAGGAAACTTCACCTTGAAGGGCAAAGATGGATCCGCGCGTCGTTGAATCATCGAAGCGCGAGTGCAGTACACGCTTGAGCCCGATGGCTACGTCTCCCACACCGGTTTCGCGAGCGCCGGTGCTCTCTGGCAGCGACGAAAACGGGACGGCAATCTCCAGCTGCGCCGCTCGACCTAGCCGGTGCTCGTAGCCCAGTTCGCCGTCCACCGCCCGTAGGCGATGCGCATCCGCGCCCATGCTGAGCACCACCTCATCTTCCGGGAAGGCTTTCTCGGTAAGCAGTGCCTTCGGAATGTTCAGGTCCCCTCGAGGCCATGCCGGGTCGCGGCAGAAACTTCGCAGATGCCGGACCAGACTCACGATCTGCGATTCATCCAGCGCATCGCCGAATGCCGGCATGATTTCCGAGAACCCCCTGGCGCGTCCGCCTTCGCGGATCATGGCCCTCCAGGCCACGTCCTGCTCAGGGGTGGCCTGCGCGCAGTCGGAAAAATCGGGAAATGTTTCGGGTGGTGTGAATCCGAGATCCGCGCGCGCGCCGCCGGAGCCCGCGTCTCCGTGACATCCGGTGCACGCGGCTTGGTAGAGCGTGCGCCCGTCCCGGATGTCACGAGGTCGGGCATTCGACTCAGCGCCATGCGCAGACAGTGCCATCATCGCGACGAAGAGCAACAACAAGCAACGCATCAGCAACCCACGGCGAACCGCCACGAAAATTGCGCCAATTCTGACACGCGGCGCGGCGCTATCAATCGCGTCGATTCTCTGGAAAGATTGCGTTCGAATATCTGGAGTCTGCGCCAGACACGAAGGAGACTCATCGAATGCGAATTATTATCGTTGCGACTTCGATCTTTCTCACGTCGGCGACGCTCGCCGCCGAGCCGGCGAGCGATCCCATCGAACAACTGCGCGCCCTTCTGCCAAGCCAGTCGCATGCAATGATGGACGTCGAATACAACTTCACGAATTTATGGTTCGCTGCGCGCGCTTCGAATTGGCCACTGGCGACGTTCTACCTGAATGAATCACGATCCCACGTGCAGTGGACGGTCAGACTTCGCCCTGTGCGCAAGCTCGCATCAGGGGCTGATCTGGATCTCAAGCCCCTGCAGGATTCATTCGAGCGGGCTGGTGTCGATGCAATCCGCGCAACGCTGGAGAAGAAGGACAAGAAGGCGTTCGAGAGCGCCTATCGAAACGCACTCGGTCTGTGCCATGCCTGTCACATCGCTGCGGAAAAACCTTTCCTCCATCCTGACATTCCCAAGCAGCCCGCCTCTCGACTGATCCAAATGGAACCACATTGATACGGGTTGCCGTGCGCGCGAGCTCAGTACTCAGCACTTCACTTGCCTCGACCCATCCATAACGCGCCTTCTTCCAGCACCTGCTTCACCCTCAAAGCGGCAATCCTTCGAATGAGTGCTTTCGGAATGGGTACAGCGTGTGGAAGCTGAATGGTGTCCTTGCCTGTCTTGTAGCCCGCCAGCTCGGAGGCGAACGGCCTCAACGCGGAACCCGTCGGCATGAAGTTGATGTGTGCTTTGTGAGCCTTGTAGGCGAATAGTATTCGCTCCTGCTCAAGGACGGGCGAGCCCCATTTAATGGCCTCGGTTGCGCGAGGCGCTGTCTTTCTCAAGAGAGCTCGCAACGCCTTCAGGTTTGCACGCGAAGCTGGCGGAGCGGAGTCGACATACTCCTGGACTGTCTTTGCTCTTGCTACCACGAGTCACCTTTTCTGAGCCACGCCTTGCGCACTTTGCTGTCGTCCCAATGGACCGGCGATCAACAGCAATGTTGTCAACGCGTACTTCACGGTTCCCTCCTCCGGATGCGATGACTGAGTCGCCTAGGGTCTCACTAATTTTCGTCCAGACAGATTAGGTTAGCTTAGCGCCCGCATTCCCTGCCGATTCAGAGCCAGAAGTCCTCGCCCACAGGCTTGTTCGCCAGTATCTCTTCGCGTGTCAGACCCTTCAGTTCGTGAGGAAACACCAGCCACTCGTCCGTGGTTCGCACGTAGAAATCAGGCTTCAACTTCGTCTTGTTGCGCGCCGGCTTGAAATACACCGTGGCAATGCGGACGTTCTCCGGCATGTTGCGGCGGCAGCGCTTGTTCAGCTCGTTCACCAGAGCCTCGAGACTACGGCCCGAATCGAAGATGTCATCGATCAGCAGCAGTCGGTCCTCGGCGGAAAGCCGCGATACCAGATAGTCGATGGCGTGCACGCGCACGCGCGTGGACTGCTGGTCGATGCCGGTATAAGAGGAGGTGCGGACGGCGAGGTGATCGCAGCTGAAGCCGTGATATTCCAGCACTTCCTGCACTGCGATGCCGATGGGAGCACCGCCCCGCCACACCCCAACCAGGAAGGTGGGCTCGAAGCCACTGCGGACGACCTGCATGCCCAGCTGCAACGAATCACGCAGCAGCGAGTCGGCGGAGATGAATTCCTTCTGGATGGCTGCGGCCGTACCGGGTTTCATGGCGTCCCCTGTTATTCATTCGTAGACGTTGGCGGGGCCGCGAACTCTAGCAGAACGGCGTACGCGCAAGCACCAATGCTATGGCAGAAGCTGGACGCGACCGCCGGCTGGTGTCGCCTGGCGCACGCCCGTATTCAGGTAACGCTCCAGCACATCGACGTCGAAGTCACCGGTGAGGCGGTCTGTTCCCGCCTGCAGCGCCGTATACCCATCACCGCCGCCTGCCAGGAAGTCATTCACCGTCACCCGGTAGACCGCGTCCTGCTGCAGCGGCGCGCCATTGAGACGAATGTCCGCCGGCGCGATACGCTGGCCCGGTTTCGCCGAGGCGCTCCAGCTATAGCTGAATCCTCGCGACACTTGCAGCAGCGAGCCGGCATTGAGCCACTGCGCCTCGAGCAGCTGATGGATCTGACGCCCGGTCAGGTTCAGCGTCACCAGCACATTGCCGAATGGATGCACGGCAAACACATCGGCATGCGTCACCTGGCCATTCCTGGGAAGCAGGTCCGCACGCAGTCCGCCGTTGTTGACGAAGGCGATCTGCGCGGCGCCACGATCCGGTGCGGCTGTGGCTTCCAGCTGTGCATCGACCACCAGCTGTCCGAGTCCAGTCTCCCCGGCCGCATTGGGGCGTCGCGTCCACTCGCCCGTCAGGTTTCCGACGCGGCGTTCGGCCAGCGGCGCCACACTGCGGTGCCAGCGCGTGACTCGCCCGGCCAGCACCTCGTCCAGCGGTGATTGCGGATACTGGCTGACCAGAGGATTGGGCCGCGTGTCATTGATGACCGGCAACTGCCGCGCCTCGCTGCTCGACACATCTCTTGTCAGCGGATCGATGGTCAAATCGATATCCGTGAGGAAGCGCCCTTCATTGCCGGCACTGGTCACCAGGCGTCCGGCGTGTCGGCAGATATAGGTGCGGTGCGTGTGCCCACTGACCACGACATCCACAGCTGGATCGAGTCGTTCAACGATGGACAGAATCGGGCCGCGGAATCCCGGGCAGCCTGACTCATCGAAGCGCGTGCTGGAGACAAATCCCCCTTCATGGATCAGCACGATGATGATTTCGATACCGGCCGCGCGTATCTGCCGGACCGCAGCATTGATCGAATCCGCTTCGTCGCGAAACTCCAGCGGTGCGACCATATTGCCGCTGACCAGGGAAGGCGTGTCGTGCAGCACTGCACCCACAAGCGCAACGTCGATGTCACGGCCATCTGTCGTTCGCACGCGCGCCCTGGCCCATGCGGGAAACAGTGTCTGGCCAGTGCTGCGCACCACTACATTGGCCGCCAGATAGCCAAACTTTGCGAGGCCGGCCAGGCGCTGCAGTTCCGCCACGCCATGATCGAACTCGTGATTGCCCACCGAGCTGTATTGCAACCCGATCTGGTTCAGCGCAGCGATGGACGGTTCATGCTTCAGCAGCGCGCTGACCAGTGGCGAGGCCCCGACCAGATCCCCTGCCGCCACGACCAGTGTGGCGGGATTGTCGCGGCGCAGCTCATGGATCAGACCTGAAAGCCATGCCGCCCCGCCAGTTGGCAGCAGCACATCGGGCGCGCCAGCCGCATCGGCTGGCAAACGTGTCGGCGTGGTGGGCGGTTCAAGATTGCCGTGGAAGTCGTTGAAGGCCAGCAACTGCACGTGAATCGGCGCACCCCCGGACGGCGGCTGCGATTGGCATCCGACCATGCCGAGGACGATTGCAACAACGAGAATGTTCCGCATTGCGCCCTGCCGCTTAGGCCTGCGCATTCATTTCGGCACGGAGCCTTCTACGCCGTCTACGTACCAGTTGATCGCCATCAGCTGCTCCGGGGTCATCGTTGTGCCGGCGGGCACACGCTGTTTGCCCGCGTTGTCCTTGAGCGGGCCTGCGAAGGGATTGAGCTGTCCCGACATGATGGCATTGCGACGCTCGTCGATCAGCTTCGACACATCCGCCGGCACCGACTTGTTCAGTGGCGAGATCACGACCATCTTCTCTTTCAGGCCGCCAACCGTGGCGCGATTGCCCGTCCAGGCACCATCCAGCAGCTTCTGCACTTCGCCGATGTAGTAGTCGGTCCAGTTTTGAGTGTTGGCGGCGTACTGCGCCTTCGGGCCGTACTTGGCCATGTCCGAGTCCCAGCCGCAGGCCCCCACGCCCAGCCGCTCCGCGGTCTGCACCACTGCGGCGGAATCGGTGTTCTGGCACAGCATGTCCGCACCCTGCGCCACCAGAGCCTCGGCAGCCTGTCGCTCCTTGCCCGGGTCATACCAGGTGTCGACCCACACCACACGCGTGCGGGCCTTGGGGTTCACACTGCGCGCGCCGAGCGTGAAGGCGTCGATATTGCGGATCACCTCGGGGATGGGAAACGAGGCCACGTAGCCCAGGGTGTTGCTGCGTGACAGCTTGCCGGCCAGAACGCCGAGCAGGTACGCGCCTTCATGGAAGCGCGTCTCATAGGTCACCACATTCGGTGCGGTCTTGAAACCGGTGGCGTGCTCGAACTTCACCTTCGGAAACAGCTTAGCCACCTTCAGCGTGGGCTCCATGTATCCGAACGAGGTGGTGAAAATCAGTGTGTTGCCGGAAGCGGCCAGCTGACGGATCACTCGCTCGGCATCTGCGGTGGCGGGCACATTCTCGACGAAGCTGGTCTTCACCCTGCCGCCGAAATGCTGCTCCATGGCCTTGCGCGCCACATCATGCTGGTAGGACCAACCGGAATCACCTACCGGCCCCACGTACACGAACGCCACCTTGGTAACGTTGTCGGCTGCCTGCACCAGCGGCGCCGATGCAGCGACAAGCAGCGGCCAGACTAGACGGCCGAAGCCGTGTCTCCTGATCATCATGGGGCCCATATCCTTGTTCTTCGAAAGCAACGCACGCGCATCCAGGCGTGAAGAATGCACGACGCATGCCGCGTGCCGCGATTCCCGGATGCCGCGTGCCGCGCACTGGGCAAGCGTCGTCGTCCGGATGTGGTGCAGCCTGCAGGGCATCCGCACTCAATAGGTGCAGCGCGGGCCGGCTGCAAAATCCCGGAAGAGTATGCTGTACTGCGACCGCACCAGACGCGGGCTGCAGGAACCGAAGGGTTAGCGCATGGCACGACTCTCCACTCATGTGCTGGATATCGCCGCCGGCACTCCCGCACAAGGCATGCGCGTATTGCTGTGGCGCGAGGGAGAAATGCAGCCATTGGCCGATCTGCGCACCAATCCGGATGGCCGCACCAACGAACCGCTGCTGAACGCGGCGGCGCTGCCCACCGGGCAATACCGCCTGCAGTTCCATGTTGCCGAGTATTTCCGCGCCCGCGGCACAGTGAGCGCCGGCGAGCTGCCGTTTCTGGATGTGGTCGAAATCGCGTTTGGCATCGGTCATGCATCACAGAACTACCATGTCCCTCTGCTCGTATCGCCGTGGAGCTACTCGACGTACCGCGGCAGCTGACCCTGCATGACGTCCGCGCCTGCCGCGACACGCCCGTTGCAATTCGTGCTCGACGGCGAAGTGATCTGCATCGAGGATCCCGCGCCCACGATGACGGTGCTGCAGTATCTGCGCGATGTGGCCGGCCGTTGCGGCACCAAGGAGGGATGCGCCGAAGGTGATTGTGGCGCCTGCACGGTGGTGCTGGGCGAGCGCACTGATGCGGCAGGCATTCACTATTCCGCCATCAATGCCTGTATCCGTTTTCTGCCGACCCTCGACGGGCGCGAACTGGTGACGGTGGAAAGTCTCAGCGGCCCCGGGGGGGCGCCGCATCCGGTGCAGTCGGCCATGATCGACCTGCATGCCGCGCAATGCGGCTTCTGCACGCCAGGATTCGTGATGTCGCTCTTCGGGTTGTACCTGAACCAACCGGCACCCGACCGCGACGCGGTGACCCTGTCCCTGTCGGGCAATCTGTGCCGCTGCACCGGGTATCGCCCCATCATCGATGCCGGACTTGCCATGGGAAATTATCCGGCGCCGCAGCGCTGGAGCCGCGAGGATGCGCAATCCGCCGACCGGCGCGCAAAGCTGGACGGCATGGCCTCTGCCGGACCGCTGCGCAGTCGCGGTTATTCGGCGCCGCGCAACGTCGATGAGCTGGCTGATGAATACGCAGCGTCGCCGGAATCGCTGCTGCTGGCGGGTGGCACGGACATCGGGCTGTGGGTCACGCAGTCGCTGCGCGAACTGCCGCCGCTGATCTGGCTGGGTGATATCGATGCCCTGCGGCGCATCGAATCGCGCGAAGGCGGCCTGTGGATCGGTGCCGCGGTTACGTTGACCGAAGCCTGGCCGGCGCTGCTGACACAGTATCCGGAACTGGCAGAACAGACCGAACGATTTGCCTCCACGCCGATCCGCAATTCGGCCACCTTGTGCGGCAATCTGGCCAATGGCTCACCCATCGGCGATTCACTGCCCGCCATGCTGGCGCTCGATGCGCTGCTCGATCTGCGCTGCGGCAGCAATACCCGCCAACTGCCACTGGCGCAGTTCTATCTGGATTACCGTCGCACGGCACTGCAACCCGGCGAGTTCGTGCAAGGCGTGTTGGTGCCGCTCCGGAATACCGATGACCTGGTGGCCAGCTACAAGATCGCGCGCCGGCAGGATCAGGATATCTCTGCCGTCAGCGTGACCTTTCGCATCCGCCGCGCCGGCACACGCGTGATCGAAGCTCGCCTGGCCTTCGGTGGCATGGCGGCTACGGCAAAGCGCGCCGCGGCGACCGAACAAGCACTGACCGGCGCCGAGTGGTCACTGGAGGCCATCCGCACTGCGCAGTCGGCGCTGACGCTGGATTTCGCGCCGCTGTCGGACCTGCGCGCGAGCAGCGCGTACCGATTGGAGGTTGCGGCGGCGGTGTTGGAACGCTTCTATCGTGAGAGTACAGGTGAGGCCGTACGCCTGCCGACTACACCGCTGGATCCCGCGGAGCTTGCCCCATGAGCGTCGGCCAGGCCCTGCCCCACGACAGCGCGCTGCTGCATGTCAGCGGGCGCGCGCAGTACACCGATGATGTACCGCTGCCGAGCCATACTCTGCACGCGGCCTTTGGCATCAGCCCGGTGGCACATGGGTATCTGAAACAGATGGACCTGGCACCGGTGCGGCAGCACCCTGGCGTGGTGGCCGTCGCCACCAGCGAAGACATTCCCGGCGAGAACAACTACGGCAGTGCCGTGCACGATGATCCGGTGTTCGCCGCAGGTGAGCTCAGCTATGCAGGCCAGCCGCTGTTCGCTGTAGCGGCACGCACCCATGAGCAGGCCAGGCGCGCTGCGCGCCTGGTCCAGCTGTCGATCGACGAGCTGCCCGCATTGATCGATGTGCGTGAGGCGCTGGCCGCGGAATCTTTCGTACTGCCCACCCAGCATGCGCAGCGCGGCATGCCCGACGAAGCCATCGCCGCTGCTCCGTTTCGGCTCAAGGGCAGCGTGCGCATCGGCGGACAGGATCACTTCTACCTGGAAGGCCAGATCGCGGTGGCCATCCCGCAGGACGATGGCAGCATGCTGGTGCACAGCTCCACGCAGCACCCTACCGAGGTGCAGTCCATCGTCTCGCATGTGATGGCGCTGCCTGCGAACCAGGTGGTGGTCACCTGCCGGCGCATGGGCGGCGGCTTCGGCGGCAAGGAAAGTCAGCCTGCATTGCTCGCGGCCGCGGCGGCAGTGCTGGCGCGGCGCACACGCCAGCCAGTGAAGCTGCGACTGGACCGCGACGCCGACATGGTCATCACCGGCAAGCGCCACGATTTCGTGGCCGACTACGAAGTGGGCTTCGATGCCGAGGGCCGCATCCTCGGCCTCTCGGTGATGCTGGCGTCGCGCTGCGGCTACTCCGCAGATCTCTCCGGACCGGTGAACGATCGGGCGATGTTCCACCTCGACAATGCCTACTTCATCGAACATCTGAAAATCGTCTCACACCGCTGCCGCACGCATACCGTGTCGAACACGGCCTTCCGCGGCTTCGGTGGCCCGCAGGGCATGATGGTGATCGAGGCCGTGATCGACGAGATCGCGCGGCACCTGCAGCGTGAGCCGCTGGAGGTACGCCAGCGCAATTACTACGGCATCGGCGCGCGCGATGTCACGCACTATGGCCAGCGCATCACCGACAATGTGCTGCCCGAGATCACCGCGCAGCTGGTGGCCAGCAGCGATTACGCCACGCGCCGCGCCGCTGTGCTGCGCTGGAATGCCATGCAGGGCGCGATCCGGCGTGGCATCGCGTTCACGCCGGTGAAGTTCGGCATCTCGTTCACGTCGACACAGTTCAACCAGGCTGGCGCGCTGCTGCAGATCTACACCGACGGCAGCGTGCTGCTGAACCACGGCGGCACCGAGATGGGCCAGGGTCTGCAGGTGAAGGTGGCACAGGTGGTGGCCACGGAGCTGGGCCTGCCGCTCGCGGCCATCCGTGTCACGGCCACCGACACCAGCAAGGTTCCCAACACCTCGGCCACCGCCGCTTCATCGGGATCGGACCTCAACGGCATGGCGGCGCGCAAAGCCGCGATCACGCTACGTGGCCGGCTGGCGGTGCTGGCTGCGGAACGCTACGGTGTCGCTGCGGAATCGGTGCGCTTCGAATCTGGCATGGTGCAGATCGGCAGCGACACCATCCCCTTCCCGCAGCTGGCGAAGGAAGCCCATGCCGCGCGCATTTCGCTGTCGGCCACCGGTTTTTATCGCACACCTCACATCCACTGGGACAAGCAGAGCTGGACCGGTCGGCCCTTCTTTTACTTCGCCTGGGGCGCAGCGGTTTCCGAAGTGGCCATCGACACGCTGACCGGCGAGTCGCGGCTGCTGCGCGTGGATATCCTGCACGACGCGGGCAACTCATTGAATCCAGCCATCGATCTGGGTCAGGTGGAAGGCGGCTTTCTGCAGGGTGTGGGCTGGCTGACCTCCGAATCCCTGTACTGGGACAACA
>DATNCK010000192.1:0-5976 GCA_035571575.1 Steroidobacteraceae bacterium
AGCGTCCACGCCGGCACGCAGGAATATGTCGCCGGCAACATGCGGGATGTCACAGCGCAGTTCCGCGCCTATGACTCTCCAGCCCAGTCCATCGGTGATTACGCCGACTTCCTGCAATCCAATCCGCGTTACGCCGCAGCGCTGGGCACCGGCTCGGACATCGGTGCGTTTGCCGGTGCGCTGCAGCGCGCGGGCTACGCCACCGATCCGGATTATGCAAGGAAGCTCGCCGCGGTGGCCGATGAACTCAAGTCACGTTTTGGCCGGCCGATATCTGCCGGTGAGATATAGAAGGAGTAGGTAGGTGGCGAATATTCTGTCAACTGGGGTCTCCGGCCTGCTCGCCTTCCAGCGCGCACTGGATGTCACCAGTCACAACATCGCCAACTCCTCGACGCCCGGCTTCAGTCGCCAGGGCGTGCAGCTGGGCACGCGCGACGCCGAACGTCTCGGCAGCGGCTATGTGGGAACCGGCGTCAACGTACAGACGATCTCGCGCAGCTATGACGATCTGCTCGCCACGCAGATGCGTTCCGCGACGAGCAGTTCCTCGCGGCTCGATGCCTACGCCACCAAGGCGCAGGTACTTAACAATCTTTTCGCCGATTCGAGCACGGGCCTCTCGGCCTCGCTGCAGCGCTTCGCCAGCGCGGTGCAGGGCGTATCGAATGAACCCACCTCGACGGCGGCACGACAGGTGATGCTGAGCGAGGCGCAGGGGCTGACGCAGCGGCTGCAGACTTACAATTCCCGGCTCGACGAGATCAATACCGAGATCAACTCGCGGCTCACGAGCGAGACTGCAACGATCAGCAGCATCGCCGACAGCATCGCCAAGCTGAACCAGCAGATCGTGTCGGCCCAGACCTCGGGCCAGGCGCCCAACGACCTGCTGGATGAGCGAGATCGGCAGATCAACGCACTATCCGAACACATGAATGTCACGGTGGTGAAGCAGGACGACGGCGCCTGGAACGTCTTCGTTGGCAACGGCCAGTCGCTGGTGCTGGGCAATACCGCGGCCAAGATCGTGGCGCAGCGCGATGCCTACGATCCCAACCGCATGACCGTGGCCTATCAGGCCGGCAGCAGTACGACGGACATGTCGACCACCATCAGCGGCGGCACGCTGGGTGGATTGATGGATTTCCGCCGTGAAATGCTCGATCCCGTTCGCAATCAGCTGGGCCAGATCGCCGTGGGCCTCGCCTCGGCGATGAATGCGCAGCACCACGAGGGCATGGATCTGCTCGGCAATCTCGGTGGCGACCTGTTCGGCGTTGGCGCTGTGGGCGTGCTGCCAAAATCCAGCAATACCGGCACGGGCACCGTGGCGGTGACGCGCACCAATGCGGGCGCGCTGACCTCCGGTGACTACATCCTCGAATTCAGCGCTGGTGCCTGGTCGGCGCGCCGTTCCGACACCGGTGCCGCGGTGCCGCTGTCCGGCGCCGGTACTGTGGCCAGTCCGTTCACGGCAGATGGCCTGTCGATTGTCGTGGGTGGCACGCCCGCGAATGGCGACCGCTTCCTGGTTCGCCCCACGGCGGGAGCCGTGGCCGGCATGAGCGTGCTGGTCACCGATCCGGCACGCATTGCCGCGGCGGCGCCCATTCGCTCCAGCGAGGCAACGACCAACACGGGCAGTGCCAGCATCTCGGCGGGCGAGGTGCTCGACGCCTCCAATCCAGCGCTGCGCAATACAGTGAACATCGCCTTCATCGATGCCACACACTATTCGGTGAACGGTGCGGGCAGTTTCGCCTACACCTCCGGCGGCAACATCGACGTGAATGGCTGGCGCGTGGCGGTGACCGGTACGCCGGCTGCCGGCGACACCTTCACCGTGGCCAACAATGCCGGCGGCGTCGGCGACAACCGCAACATGCTGGCCATGACACAGGTGATGGGGCAGGGCGTGCTCTCCGGCGGCACGGAATCCGTCAATGGCGCGGTGTCGCGCTTCGTCGGCGGCATTGGCGTCGCGACCAATCAGGCACAGGCCGGTGCCGATGCGCAGGCCATCATCCTGAAAGATTCACAGAGCGCCGTGGACAGCGTTTCCGGCGTCAACCTCGATGAGGAGGCGGCCAACATGCTGCGCTACCAACAGGCCTACCAGGCAGCGGCGCAGGTGATCCGCATCACGCAGGACATGTTCGACACCCTGATACAGGCCACGCGTCGATGACCGCGCGCATCTCCACCGCGGGCATGCACAGCGCGGCCATCGCGCAGATGCTGGCACAGCAGGCCAAGCTGTCGGTGACGCAGTCGCAGGTGGCCTCGGGCAAGCGCGTGCAGTCGCCGGCCGACGATCCGATTGCGGCCACGCAGATTCTCGACATCCAGCGGGCGCGCGCGCAGAACGAGCAGTTCGGCAAGAATTCGGTGGCCGCCACCAACCGGCTGCAGACGGCGGAATCCGCGCTCACGGACGTCGGCAATGTGTTGCAGCGGGTACGCGAACTGGCCATCCAGGCCAACAACGCCACCAACGACGATCTTTCGCTGAAGTCCATCGCCACGGAATTGCGCGCGCGGCTGCAGGAATTGCAGGACGGTGCCAACCGGCGCGATGCCAGCGGCGACTTCATCTTCTCCGGGTTTTCGGCACAGACCACGCCCTTCGCGCGTACCGCCAGCGGCGTCGCCTACTACGGCGACCAGGGCGTGAGGCAGCTGCAGATCGGACCGGACCAGAAGGTGCCTGACAGCTTCTCGGGCTACCAGGTGTTCATGGACATTCCCGAGGGCAATGGCACGTTCACTACGGCCGCCGGCGTGCACACGGGCACGGGCACCATCGACAGCGGTCGGGTGACCAATCCTGCGGCGTGGGTGCCCGGCAATTACACCGTGCGCTTCAATACGCCGCCCGACACCTGGGATGTGCTGGATGCCACCAATGCAGTGGTCGCATCCGGCGCCTACCAGGATGGCAGTGCGATCTCTTTCAATGGCGTGCAGGTCACGGTGACCGGCACGCCGGCCGCGGGCGATACGTTTACCGTGGCTCCGGCGGGCAAGGAAAGCATCTTCAAGACGCTGGACGATCTGATTTCGTCGCTGACCGCCGGTGGCAACACGCCATCGAGCCGTTCACAGCTCAATACCAACATCGCCAATTCGCTGACACAGATCGACCAGGGCCTGAATCATGTGCTGGACCTGCGCTCAGAAGTCGGCGCGCGCCTGTCGATGATCGACGCCGCCAGCGATTCGCGCGATGGCCTCGACGTCGAGCTGCAGCAGTCCCTCAGCGACTTGCAGGACCTGGACTATGCCGAGGCCATCAGCCGCATGAACCAGCAGATGGTCGGCCTGCAGGCTGCGCAGCAGGCTTACACGCGCATCGGCCAGCTGTCGCTGTTCTCCTATCTGTGATCTGCATCGCACTTCGCACCCCACGGTGTGAAGCGACACGCAGTTTTGGGGCCTAGGGGAAAACCCGACGTAAAGATCACCCCGACAGCGCCGTTACAACACTCGACGACGCACTGGCGGGAGGTCCCCCAGGCACCCGCCGGTTGGTTAGCCGGAAGAGTCAAAGGTTTAACAGGAGCATATTCATGGCTTTGGTCATCAACTCGAACAACATGTCGCTGAACGCCCAGCGCAATCTGTCGACATCGGGCTCTCTGCTGGCTACCTCACTGCAGCGCCTGTCTTCCGGTCTGCGCATCAACAGCGCGAAGGATGACGCTGCCGGTCTGGCCATCTCGGAGCGTTTCACCACGCAGATCCGCGGTCTGAGCCAGGCGGCTCGTAACGCGAACGACGGTATCTCTCTCGCACAGACGGCCGAAGGCGCCCTGGGCGAACTCACGAACAACCTGCAGCGCATCCGCGAGCTGGCCGTGCAGTCGGCCAACGCGTCGAACTCCGCCAGCGACCGCCAGGCCCTGGACCAGGAAGTGCAGCAGCGCCTGCAGGAAATCGACCGTATCGCCGCCACGACTTCGTTCAACGGCCAGAAGGTGCTGGACGGCACGTTCGGCACGGCGGTGTTCCAGGTCGGCGCCAACGTCGGCGAAACCATCTCGGTGAACCTGACGCAGGGCGTCAAGGCCAGCCAGATGGGCCAGATCGCTTCGGGCACTTCGGCCAACGAAGTGACGGTTGCGAACCTGTCGGGCACGGGCACGATCCAGGTCGGCACCGGTCCGGCCACCGTGGTCACTGCGGCTTCGGCTGGTCTGGAAGCCGGTCAGTCGATCGGCAGCGCGTACTCGAAGGTGGCGGCCATCAATGCTGCCCACATCTCGGGTCTGACCGCGACGGCGAGCAACAACATCGAGCTGCAGGTCGCTGCGACGACCGGCTCTTCGGCGACGGATACCTACAGCCTGCGCATCAACGGCCAGGACATCTTTGCCGCGTACGACACGGCAACGAATGGCGAACTGACCTCGCAGCAGATCACCGACGCCATCAACGGCAAGACCCAGCAGACCGGCGTGACCGCGGTTCTGTCGGGTGGCACGCTGCGCCTGTCGGCGGTTGACGGACGCGACATCGCGATCGGCCAGACGATTGCTGGTGGCATCACCGGTGGCGTCACGGCTGGTGCCGGTGGTGCTACCACCGTCAACGGCGTGACGTATCGCGACGGTCAGATTGACACCGTTGCCAACGCCACGAACAACAGCGCGGTGGCTGCCGCGGTGAACGGTGGTCTGGTGACGCTGTCGGCGTCCGAGAACATCGCCATCGTGGGTGATGGCCTGGTGCTGGGTTTCGCCTCGGCGAACCCGACGATCACCAAGGACACGCAGACCCTGTCGCAGCAGAACGTGCTGACGGTTGCCGGTGCGAACAGCAGCATGCAGCGCGTCGACGTGGCCCTGACCGCGGTCAGCGCCCTGCGCAGCTCGCTGGGTTCGATCCAGAGCCGCTTCGAGTCGACGATCAGCAGCTTGCAGGCCACGGTCGAGAACCTCTCGGCTTCCCGCAGCCGCATCCTCGACACGGACTTCGCCGCTGAAACGGCGAACCTGACCAAGGCGCAGATCCTGCAGCAGGCGGGCACCGCGATCCTGGCCCAGGCCAACGCGGTTCCGCAGAACGTGCTGTCGCTGCTGCGCTAAGGCAAGCAGTCGCCACGGACGGCGAGACAGTAGAAGAAACGGCAGCGGGGACCGCAAGGTTCCCGCTGCTTTTGCACATGAGGCGATATGACGATTCAAGGATCGAAAATCGGCTCCAGTGATGTGACGACCGCTCCGGTCGCGGCGGTGGAGCGTGCAGAGGATTCCACGGCACGGGTCAAGGTCGACCCGGTCGCGGTGGTCAAAGCGGTGCAGCGGCAGGCTGCCAAGCCGCAGGAAGACCTGCGCCAGCTCCGTGACGAGGTGGCCGCGAGGCTCGATCAGTTTCTGAAGGAATCGGGGCGGGATGTGGAATTCCGCATCGATGATGTCGCGCACGCCACCGTGATCACGGTGCGGCGGGCGGACACCGGTGAAGTGGTAAGGCAGTACCCCACCGAAGAGGCACTGGCGCTGCTGCGTCGCCTGAATGCCAACTCCGGCACGTTTCTGGATCTGACCGCCTGAGAACATAAGCAAGCATGGCTTCTATTACGTCATCCGGCGTCGGCTCCGGGCTAAATGTCACTTCGCTGGTCAGTCAGCTGGTGGCGGCCGAGCGCGCGCCCTATGACTCGCGCAACACGCGCACCGAGACCAAGCTCACCAGCGAATTCACAGCCATGGCACAGCTCAAGGGCTCGATGTCAGCCTTTCAGAGCGCGCTGTCCGGACTGAAGGACGACGATCAGTTTCTGACCCGCAAGGTCACACTGTCGGAGGACACGCATCTCGCCGCCAGCGCCAGCAGCGCGGCTGCTCCCGGCAACTACACCGTCGAGGTGCGACACCTGGCCCAGGCCTCGCAGCTGGCTTCCAATCCGGTGACGGGCGGCGCCACCGGTACGGTGGGCACGGGCACGTTGACGATCTCCATGGGATCAAC
>DATNCK010000193.1:0-5635 GCA_035571575.1 Steroidobacteraceae bacterium
GCGTGGCTGAGACGCGGGCCCGCGATCATCGTGTTCCCAGCATTCCCGTACTGGTCATCGACGGGCGGTACATGGTGGCCATCGAAGACAACGGCCGCTTCAGCGATCAACTGGCGAAGGCCGGCGAGCTCATCGTGAAAGCGCGGCAGCAACGAACCGCTACCGGCGGAAAGAAAGCCCAGTAGCCCGACGCCCGGTTGACCGTCAGTGGCGCAGACGCCAGCCGGTGCGGATCATCCATGAGATCAGCGCCAGGCAGGCGCTCATGATCAGTACGACCAACCCGAAGCTGACCAGCGGATTGACGTCGGAGTGGCCATAGAAGCTCCAGCGAAAGCCGCTGATCAGGTACACCACGGGATTGAACAGCGTGATCGCACGCCACACCGGCGGCAGCATGTCGATGGAGTAGAAGCTGCCGCCCAGAAAAGTGAGCGGCGTGATGATCAGCGCCGGTACGAACTGCAGCTTCTCCCAGCTGGTGGCCCAGATGCCGAGCAGGAAGCCGAACAGGCTGAAGGTGAGGGCGGTCAGCGCCAGGAACACCACCATCCACAGCGGATGCAGCACATGCAGCGGCACGAAGAAGGTCGACGTGGCCAGGATGATCGAGCCGACCATCACGGACTTGGTGGCCGCCGCTCCGACATAGCCCAGCACGATTTCGGGCGTCGAAACCGGCGCCGACAGCAGTTCGTAGATGGTGCCGGACCACTTCGGAAAATAAATCCCGAAGGAGGCATTCCCCACGCTCTCGTTCAGCACCGACAGCATGATGAGGCCCGGCACGATGAAGGATGCGAAGGGCACGCCGCCAATCTCCGTCATGCGCGAGCCGATGGCTGAGCCGAAGACCACGAAGTACAGCGATGTGGTGAGCACGGGTGTCAGGATGCTCTGCACGACGGTGCGGAAGGTGCGCGCCATCTCGAAGCGGTAGATTGCGCGAATGGCATGCCCGTTCATGAGCGGCTCCGCACCAGCGACACGAAGATGTCTTCGAGTGAGCTCTGCTGGGTTTCCAGATCCTTGAAGTTCAGTCCCAGCTGGCTGACTTCGCGCAGCAGGGCGGGAATGCGCGCCTGTTCTCGCTCTTCGGTGAAGCTGAACACCAGCGTGAGGCCGTTATCGACGAGTGTCAGTGCGTAGGTCGATAGCGGTGCCGGCACGGAGGAGAGCGCCTCGGTCAGATGCAGGCGCAGTTCACGCCGTCCGAGCTGGCGCATCAGCGTGGCTTTTTCTTCCACCAGCATCAGCTCGCCCTTGTGGATGACGCCGATGCGATCCGCCATTTCCTCGGCCTCTTCGATGTAATGCGTGGTCAGGATGATGGTGACGCCCTGCACCTTGAGCTCGCGCACCGTCTGCCACATGTCGCGCCGCAGTTCCACGTCCACGCCGGCGGAAGGCTCGTCGAGAAACAGGATCTTCGGTTCATGTACCAGCGCCTTGGCGATCATCACGCGACGCTTCATGCCGCCTGAGAGCGCCATGATCTTCGCGTCGCGCTTGTCCCACAGCGAGAGCGTACGCAGCACCTTTTCAACCAGCGCGGGATTGGGTGCACAGCCGAACAGGCCGCGGCTGAAGGTGACTGCGGCCTGCACGGTTTCGAAGGCTTCGGTGGCCAGTTCCTGTGGCACCAGACCAATCAGCGAGCGCGCCTGTCGCGGCTGGCGAATCACATCGTATCCACCTGCCGTCACCGTGCCGGTGCTGGGATTCACCAGGCCACAGACAATGCCGATCAATGTGGTCTTGCCCGCGCCATTGGGCCCCAGCAGCGCAAAGATCTCGCCTTCCCGGATTTCGAGATTGACCGACTTGAGGGCGCTGAGGCCGCCGGCATAGGTCTTGCTTAGGTTTTCAATGCGCAACACGGAAGGCACCCCGCAATTCTACGCTGATGCCATGCGCTCCCTGCTATCTTTGCAGCAAGGTTCACGAGCACACGAAGCATGAACACCAGAATTGCATTGATGCTGGTCGCGTTCGCCGCAGTTGCGGGTTGCCAGTCCCGTGATAAGAGTCCGCCGGGTACGGCGGCCGCAGCCCCTGCGACCGTGGCTCCCGTGCTCACCGGCCCGGATGCGAAGGACATCCATTCCTACGCCGATCCCGCCGTCGCCCGTGTCACGCATGTGCAGTTGGATCTCACCGCGCATTTCGATACGCGCACGATGCAGGGCACGGCGACGCTGGATGTGTTGAGCAGCGTGCAGGACCCGAAGCTCACGCTCGATACCAGGAAACTCAAGATCGAAGCGGTGCGCGACGCAGCAGGACACGATCTGCCATTCCAGCTTGCTGCTGCTGACCCCGTGATGGGATCGGCGCTGCAGGTTTCACTCGGAGGCGCGCGACGCATACAGGTGCTTTACACCACCAGTCCCGATGCCGATGCACTGCAGTGGTTGTCACCGGCTCAGACAGCAGGCAAACAGCAGCCGTATCTGTTCAGCCAGGGCGAGGCCATTCTCACCCGCACCTGGGTGCCAACGCAGGACAGTCCCGGTATCCGCCAGACCTGGAGCGCCACCATACGTGCACCCGAGGCGCTTACCGTGGTGATGAGCGGTGAGCGTATCGGCGAGCCGAAGGTTGTGGCCGGCGGACAGCGCGAATGGCAATACCGGATGGAGCATCCGGTGGCGCCCTATCTCATTGCCATCGGCATCGGCGATCTGGCCTTCCAGTCCCTGGGCACGCGCACGGGTGTCTACACCGAGCCCTCGCGCCTGGCCGCCACGGCCTACGAACTGGCGGATCTGGAAAAGATGGTGGCTGCGGCGGAGTCCCTGTACGGCAGCTACCGCTGGGGTCGTTACGACCTGCTGGTGCTGCCGCCGTCATTTCCCTTCGGCGGAATGGAAAACCCCCGACTCACTTTCGCGACGCCCACCATCATCGCCGGCGATCGCTCACTGGTCAGCCTGGTGGCGCACGAACTGGCGCACAGCTGGTCGGGCAATCTCGTCACCAATGCCACCTGGGCCGACTACTGGCTGAACGAAGGTTTCACTGACTACTTTGAGAACCGGATCATGGAGCGTGTGTATGGCGCTCGCTTCTCGAACATGCTGGCGGACCTGGGCTGGGACGACCTGCAGGCCGCAATCAAGGATCTGGGCGGATTGCAGGCCGCCGATACACGCCTGCACCTCGATCTGGCTGGCCGTGATCCCGACGACGGCATGACGGACATTGCCTATCAGAAGGGCGCCACTTTCCTGCGCACCATCGAAGCCACCATCGGCCGCGAACAATGGGATGCCTACCTGCGCGACTATTTCGACCGCCATGCTTTCCAGCCGCAGACCTCGGCGGGCTTCCTGAAGGATTTCCGCGAACACGTGGTCAAGGGTGACGCGGCCCTGGAGCAGAAGCTGGGACTGGATGCCTGGGTGTACGAGCCAGGCCTGCCTGCCAACGCCGTGCACATCCACTCGGAAGCCTTCGCTGAGATCGACAAGAGCGCAGCAGCC
Source organism: Steroidobacteraceae bacterium (assembly GCA_035571575.1). Taxonomy (GTDB): domain Bacteria; phylum Pseudomonadota; class Gammaproteobacteria; order Steroidobacterales; family Steroidobacteraceae; genus ZC4RG30. Next base: position 3,486 of record DATNCK010000193.1, read on the forward strand.
TTTGCCCACGGAGGCATCACCGCCGCCGCGGTCAAAGACTGGACCAGTGCCGAACGCGTCCGTTACCTGAACCGTCTGCCACGCAAGCTCAGCAATCAACAACTGGCGCAGTTGGCGACGGCGATGAACCTGGAAGCCCAGCGCAATAGCGAGGTGCGTTTCGCCTGGCTGCAACTGGCTGTGGCGAATCGCTATGCGCCCGCGTTACCCAATCTCGAAGATTTTCTCGCCAGCATGGGCCGCCGCAAATTCGTGCTGCCGCTGTTCAAGAGCCTGGTGGCGCAGGGCGAATGGGGCAAGGCGCTGGCTACGCGGCTCTATGCTGCAGATCGTGCGGGCTACCACTCGGTAACCACGGGCAGCGTCGACAAAGTCGTGCCGCTAGCCGCCGCGGCGAAAGGCCAGTAACAGGTTGTTGGCCGGCATGCGTGCCAGGTGCGTGCGCGCAAAGCCGTGCGCACCCGCCACGGATTCGACATCCTGCAGATTGCGCACGCCGTAGCGAGAATCCTTCGATTGCAGCCAGCGCTCGAATTCCTCATTCGAAGGCGCCGTGTGCCGGCCGTCTTCGCGATACGGCCCGTATAACACCACGGTCCCCGCGCCAGCGAGCAGGTGCTGCGCGGCCCCGGTGAACAACGCGGGTGTGGTCTCCCATGGCGAGATGTGGATCATGTTGATGCAGACGATGGCGTCGAAGTCTCGTGGAACGCGCCAGGGCTGCAGCACGTCGAGGTGCATGGCAGGAAGGATATTGTCGAGGCCACTTGCGGCGCAGCGTGCATCGATCTGCGCCAGATCAGCTGCGTCGCGATCGGTCGGTTGCCAGGTTGTCGATGGCAGTTGCGCCGCGAAATGCAGCACATGCTGTCCGGTTCCCGAAGCAATCTCCAGCACCCGGCTGGCTGGGGCAAGCAGCTGCTGCAGCTGTTCGGCAATGGGTTGCTTGTTACGCTCCGCGGCCGCGGAGGTATTCAGTTCCACGTGCATGCCTGCGCGCGCCTAGCGCCGGCGAGGTGGCGGAATCACGGGCTTGGGATCGGAGACTTCGATCGACAGCGTAAAAGTGCGTCGTTCCACGCCCTGCAGCGCGCCGACATTGACCATCTGTCGCGCGATCTCCTCATTGCGCTCATTGCGCACGGTGACGAGGATGGAATACTCGGAAGCCGAGTCGGTACGCTCGGCATCGATGGTTCCCTCGACCTGCCAGGCGGTGTGCGTGGCAGTCGCGCCGCCGGGCTTGGCATCCTTGTCGAAACGCAGGTGGTGCCTGCATCCGGGGCAGATGACCGCACTCTCGAGGATGGTGGCCCGACAGTGAGGGCAGGTGCGTGTGGCACCCGCCCCCTGCACGACTGCGCGTGCGCCAATCATGCGACGTTACTGCGGCCCTTGTCGGCGAGCAGCGTGGTCGATGCCTTGGCGCTGTCATCGAAGCCGAAGTCCACCGAACCGCGCATGCGCGAGCCCGGTGCCACGGTCAGCGAACCGGCCTTCACATCACCCGTGATCGTGCCGCCCTGTTGCAGCTCGACGCGCTTGGCGCTTTCGATGTTGCCCTGCAGTTCACCGCTGACGATCACCTCGCTGGCGCGCACCTGGCCTTCGACGCGGGCGCCGCTGTCGATGTGCAGATTGCCTTCGACCTGTACGTCGCCCTTGAACTTGCCGGCGACACGCACATGGCCGGCGCCGATGATCTTGCCTTCGATGGAGAGCCCGGAGGCGATGATGGATTCTTTCATTTCAGTACGCTCCTTCGGCGCCTTGGTCGAATCGAAAGACACCGGTGCGGTGCCAGCGGGCGGTGCCGGTGGACGCGGCGTTGCAGGATTGGCGGAGGGCGCAGGTGCGGGCGCGGATTCCGGCTTGTCCCAGATGGCCATGTTTCTAACTCCCAAAACGAGGGGAGCTCGAAAGGTAACCCGGCGTGGGGGGCGCGGGGAAGGCCGTCGCCAAATGGCGAATTTTTGACCAGGACCTAAATTGCGCGTAGGGCAGCCAGGACCCGCTCGGGCGTTAGAGGATAGCGCTCCATGCGTCGCCCGGTGGCGTCGAAAAAGGCATTGGCGATGGCTGCCGCGGCTGCAGCCATGGTTTCTTCACCCGCTCCGGTGGAGCGTTCTTCCAGCCTCTGGACGATGACC
>DATNCK010000194.1:0-3148 GCA_035571575.1 Steroidobacteraceae bacterium
GCGCGCGAGGAAGAAAAGGCCCGCGTGCGCGAACGCGCGCTCGATGCCGCCGAGGAGCGCATCCTCGATGCGCTGCTGCCGCGGCCGCGCGCGGCCATGGGCTTTTCCACCGACGAACCACAGCAGCCGCGCGATGCCGAGACGCGCCAGCGCTTCCGCAAGATGCTGCGCGAGGGCTCACTTGCCGACCGCGAGATCGAGATCGAGGTCAGTGCGATGCCTGGCGGCGTGGAGATCATGGCGCCTCCCGGCATGGAGGAGATGCAGCAGCAGCTGTCGCAGATGTTCAGCAACCTCGGCCAGGGCCGCACCAAGACGCGGCGGCTGAAGGTGGCCGAGGCGCAGAAGCTGCTGGTCGAGGAAGAAGCCGGCAAGCTGGTGAATGAAGAAGAGATCCGTGCCCGGGCGCTGCACAATGCCGAGCAGAACGGCATCGTGTTCATCGACGAGATCGACAAGATCGCGCGCCGGCAGGACACCATCGGCGCGGATGTGTCACGCGAAGGAGTTCAAAGGGACCTCCTGCCGCTGGTCGAGGGCTGCACGGTCTCGACGAAGTACGGCCCCATCAAGACCGACCACATCCTGTTCATCGCCTCCGGCGCCTTTCATATGTCAAAACCCTCGGACCTCATCCCCGAGCTGCAGGGCCGGCTGCCCATCCGGGTGGAGCTGGAGGCGCTGACGGCCGATGACTTCGTGCGCATTCTGACCGAGCCCGATGCCTCGCTCACGGCGCAGTACAAGGCGCTGCTGGGCACGGAATCCGTACAGCTGGAATTCACCCCAGACGGCGTGCGGCGGATCGCGGAGCTGGCCTGGCAGGTGAATGAGCGCACCGAGAATATCGGCGCGCGGCGACTGCATACCGTGATGGAACGGTTGCTGGATGCCGCCTCCTACGAGGCTGCCGACGGCAAGGGCAACACGGTATCGGTGGATGCCGCCTATGTGGACCAGCATCTGGGCCAGCTGGCCAAGGATGAAGACCTGAGCCGCTACATTCTGTAGGGCTGGCTGGGAGCTTTGTTCAAGGGAAATACTGCGGCCGGGCTCACGCCCGGCCCGCGGAAGACTTTGGCGGCCGACTACTTCGCAGCGCGGCGGGGAGCCGTCTTGGCTGCGGGCTTGGCAGCCGGCTTCGCAGCGGCGGCTGGTGCAGCAGCCTTCTTCCCGGCCTTGGGGCTCTTCGGACGCGTCTTGCCGAACGAGCCGGCGTAGATCTTTCCACGGCGGGTTCTGCGATCACCTTTTCCCACGAGCATCTCCAACAGTTTTAAGGGCGGCGCAGTCTATGCATCCCTTGCGGGACTGTCCACAATGCGCGGCAGCGATGAAACGACCCCGGAAAAAAGAAAGGCCGGAAATAAATTTCCGGCCGAACTTTGACAAGACCCCCATTGGCCCGCGCTGACTCAGCCATCGGACCGGGGGCGATCATGCGCCAGCTATCAGCGGAATGCCAGTGTTTCGAGCAACAGTTTTGGTGAATTAGCAACGATCATGCCGAAACGCTGCGTATCGTTTAGATTTCAATTGCCCGGGCAACCTTTAGTTGACGGCATTATCCGAACCTTTCAAGCGAGAGCTTCCAGGGCATGACAGAAAAGCACGGCACGACACACTTCGGCTTCGAGAATGTGGCCTGGGGCGACAAGGCGCGTCGCGTGCGCGGGGTGTTCGACTCCGTAGCCAGTCGCTACGACGTCATGAACGATCTGATGTCCGCCGGCATGCATCGATTGTGGAAGCGATTCACGCTGTCCTGCACGCGGTTGCGCGCGGGACAGCGCGCACTGGATGTGGCTGGCGGCACCGGCGATCTGTCGCTGGGCATGCTCGAGCAGGTGGGCGCCTCTGGTCTGGTGGTGCTCACCGATATCAATGCCGAGATGCTGCAGCAGGGTCGCGACCGGCTCATCGACGCGGGCCACGTGGGCAATGCGCGGGTGGTGCAGGCCAATGCCGAGTGCCTGCCCTTCCGGCCCGGACAGTTCGACTGCGTGACCATCGGCTTCGGGCTGCGCAATGTCACGGACAAGGCCGCGGCGCTGCGTTCCATGCGCAGCATGCTCAAGCCCGGCGGCCAGCTCATCGTGCTGGAATTCTCGCAGCTTGCCGTTCCGGCACTGCGACCGTTGTACGACGCGTATTCGTTCAAGGTGCTGCCGCGACTGGGACAGCTGGTCGCTGGTGACGCGGACAGCTATCGCTACCTGGCCGAATCCATCCGCAAGCATCCCGACCAGGAAACACTGCTGGGGATGATGCGCGAAGCGGGACTCGAGAACTGCAGCTACCAGAATCTCTCGGCCGGCGTGGTCGCCGTGCACAGGGGCTACGTGTACTGATGATCACTGAACGCATCCAGGCCATCGTGGATCGCAATGTGGCTGGCAGTCCGCGCGCACGCGCGTTGCTGGCGGAACTGGAAGGCCGCAGTCTTGCCATCGTGGCGCGTTACACACCGTGGCGCGTGACGCTGTCGGCCAGCGCCGGACGGCTGTTGCTGTCGCGCACGGCCACTGATGCCGATGCCACGCTGACGGGCACACCCTTCGCACTGCTGTCGATGACGCGCGAAGATCCGCAGGAAGTCATCCGTCGCGGTGATGTGCACATCGAAGGCGACGGAGTGGCAGCCGGCGGATTCCAGGAGCTGGCCCTGCTGCTGCGTCCGGATCTGGAAGGCGAACTGGCGCAGGTGATCGGCGATGTACCCGCATTCGGCGTGGGATCGCTGCTGCGCAAGGCACTGGGCTATGGACGCAGCGTGGCCAGCACCGGCGCGCAGAACATCGGCGAGTACCTGGCCCACGAGCGCCGCGAACTGGTGCCGCGCGCCGAGGCGAAGCAATTCCTGGAAGAAGTGGATGCGCTGCGGGAGAGCGTCGACCGCGTCGCCGCGCGTGTGGCGCGACTGGAAGCCGGCTCCTGATGATCAACGTTCGCGTCGCCTCCCGCCTGGTGCAGATCCATCGCGCGCTGGATCGCTACGGCCTCATCGACTTCACACGCGGCACCTCGCTGCATGGTCGGCTGCGCTGGATTGGCGCGCTCTCGCCATGGTTGTGGTTTCAAGGTCGCAGGAGTGGCTCGCGCGGCGAGCGACTGCGGCTGGCGCTGCAGGAACTGGGGCCGGTGTTCG
>DATNCK010000195.1:0-6438 GCA_035571575.1 Steroidobacteraceae bacterium
AATCCTGCACTGGGCAGCAAAGGAGCGAGATTAATGTCCGAGAAACGTTATGTGTGGGACCTGCCGCTGCGGCTGTTCCATTGGCTGCTGGTGCTGAGCATCGGCGCCTCCTGGTACACCGCCGAGAACAGCGAGGAGTACCTGACCATTGGCGAGCGCGTCATCAGCTACACCGAGATACATTTTTATCTGGGGTACTGGGCGCTGGGGCTGATTGCCTTCCGCCTCATCTGGGGTGTGGTCGGTCCGCGTCATGCGCGCTTCTCGCAGTTTCTCTCCGGGCCGGCGAAGTTCTTCGGCTATGCACGCACCGCGCTGCAGCGAGATTCAGTGCCCACGGTGGGACACAACCCATTGGGTGGCTGGATGGTGCTGCTCATGCTGCTGATGGTAGGCGCGCAGGCGGGCACGGGTTTGTTTCTGATCGACAACACCGAGATCTATGCAGCTCCCTACCATCCGGCAGTGGCTGCCGAGACGGCGGGCAAACTCGCGAAGTTCCATCACCTGAACTTCAATGTGCTGCTGTGGATCATCTCGCTGCACGTGCTGGCCATCATGTTCTATGCGCTGTACAAGCGGCAGAACCTGGTGGCGCCGATGTTCCACGGCCGCAAGCCGGCCACGCTCGTGCCGGAGAAAGAAGCCATCACCAGCTCGCAGCTGTGGAAGGCGCTGATCGTGGCGCTGGTGTGCGCGGGAGGGGTGTACGTGCTGTTGAAGCAGGCGCCGCCACCGCCGGAGAGTGAGTACTAGGCAGTCCATTCTGCGCCGCCGATCAGCGCAGACAGCAAAAAGGCCGGAAGGAGCGATCCTTCCGGCCTTGTTTTTTGCCCCTGCAGCCTGCTGCTGCGGGCGAATGCCTTACGGCTTGGCGCGATAGTTATCGTGGCAGGCGCCGCAGGCCTTGCCGATCTCGGCAGCGGCCTTCAGCGTGTTGGCCTTGTCGCCTGTCTTGGCGGCATCCGCCAGTGCGGTAGCGGCCTTGTTCAGCCCATCGGCCTTGGCCTTGAAGTCAGCCTGGCTGCTCCAGATGCCATCCAGCGCCAGCGTCTTGGTGGTCTTGAACTGCCGCGTGTCGTTCACGAACAGCTCGGGGATCATGTCGGCCAGCACCGCAATGCGCGAGGCATTCTTGGCCACCAGTGCCGCATCGAAGTCACGCTGATTGCGCAGCATCGCGCCGATCGGGCCGTTCTGGTTGCTGATCAGTTTGAACAGACCCTGGCGCGTGAGAATGGCCGCCGTGGCCTGGGCTTCCGGATTCGGCGGGCCGGCGGGCGCACCTTGTGAGAAAGCCGCTGCCGACATCGTGGCCAGAATTGCTGCCACACCCACTGAATACAGACGCTTCATTGTTGATCCCTCAAAGATTGTGATGAGAAGAGAAGCAAGACCCATCGAAAGTCTAACAGATGCGCTACCGGGGACCAGCTTGGCGCTGAAGCGATGAATGTGGCCTGAATCTGTACCGTGTCCTTGGGAATACCATCCGGGTTGCGACCATTTCGTATGTCGAATGGTATTGCTGCTCGTGCAGCGTTCTGAAGGACGCTCAGGCCGAACGGCCCAGCACCGAGGCAGTGGCGATGAGCTCTTCGAGCAGTGCCATCGACACCTTGCCGGAGACGGTGAAGGGATTCAGTTCGGCTTTTTCGGCGTATTTCAGCAGCAGGGTGGAATTGATCTTCTCGATGTTGACCTGGCCCATGCTCCAGCCGCCGAAGCGCCGCTCGTCGATCTCCTCGAAGCTGAGCAGCCGCACGGATTCATGCCGCTGGTCGCGCACGATGGCATTGAAGGTTTCGCACACGGCGTCGCGGCCGCCTTCCAGCACCTGCAGGTAGATGTCGTCGCTGTAGCACAGCACACCGGTGATGCCGTGGCGCGGATTGTTCTGCTGGCACTGGGCCAGGATCGCAGCAATCGTCTTCGCGGTCTGCGGTTTGGCGGCGCGACTGGCGTATAGCAGGCGGACCAGCATGGCTACCTCACTCTTTCAGTTTGATCAGCGACAGGAATTCGCGGCGCAGCGTGTGATCCTTCAGGAAGGATCCGCGCATCACGCTGTTGATCATCTTCGCGTCGTCGTCTTTCACGCCGCGCCAGTGCATGCAGAAATGATCGGCTTCCATGACGATGGCCAGTCCATCCGGACTCACCTTGGTCATCAGCAGTTCGGCCACCTGCGTGATGGCTTCTTCCTGGATCTGCGGCCGCGTCATGATCCAGTCGGTGAGCCGCACATACTTCGAAAGCCCGATGAGATTGGAATGCTCATTGGGCATCAGGCCGATCCACACCCGGCCGATGATGGGGCAGAAGTGGTGGCTGCAGGCGCTGCGCACCTTCACCGGGCCCACGATCATCAGTTCGTTGAGGCGCTCGGCATTGGGGAATTCCGTGACGCTGGGCTGGGGCAGGTAACGGCCCCGAAACACCTCCGTCACATACATCTTGGCAACGCGCCGCGCGGTCTGTTGGGTGTTGTGATCGCTGCGGGTGTCGATGACCAGGGATTCGAGCACCGACTGCATGCGATCGGTGACTTCGTCAATGAGCTGTTCGAGCTCCCCCGACTCGATGGCATCGGCAATATTGTCATTGGCATGGAAGCGGCGGCCTTGTCGCTGCAACCGACGCCGAATACGTTCGGAAACGGCGACACCAGGTGCTTCCCGCACTGCCTTCTGCTTCTTCATGGGGACGGGCAGTCTAGCGAAATCTTCTTGCCGTGGCGCTTCTGCGACAGCTTGAGGCCCTTTCGGCGGCCTTAAGGCGCTGTTAGGCTTGCGTGCATTCTTCCACGGTTACCCAAAAGAGGCCTGAACCATGACCACCAAGCTGGACCGCCCGCTGAAGCGCGAGATCCTCGTCGATGAAAAACCCTACACGCTGACGATCGATGCCACGGGCCTGAAGCTGGTCGAGAAAGGCCGCCGCAATGGCACCGAAGTGAGCTGGAAGCAGATCCTGGGTTCCGACACTTCCGCACCGGCTGGCTGAACGGTCGCATCGGCATGGCGGTGCGCTTTCGCGCGCCGCCCTTGCATCGCAAGCCTCAGCTGCGCGCGATGTACAAAGCCAGCAGCTCCGCGACCAGCGCGGGTTTTTCCTGGCCTTCCACTTCGAGCTTTGCTTCCTGTCGCAGCAGCACGCGGCCTGCGCCGCGCGGTTCGGCGGCCAGCACGAGCGTGTGATAGCGAACGCGTGCACCGGCATGCACCGGCGACAGGAATCTCAGTCGTTCGAGCCCGTAGTTGAGCACCAGGGCCACATCGCTCACCGGAGGAAAGTCGCGCTGCCGGTGACCCGCCGCCAGCGACAGCAGCAGAAAGCCGTGCGCCAGCGTGCCGGGAAAAGTCGTTTCCCGCGCCACACGCTCAGGATCCACATGAATGAATTGATGATCGCCGGTGCACTCCGCAAACTGGTCGATGCGCCGCTGGTCGATCAGTATCCACTCCGTAGGCGCGAACTGCCGACCGACCAGGGAGTCCAAACTGGCAACAGTCAGTGAAGTGGTGGCGGTATCCATGGGCGCAAGCCTAGCAAAACCCTTGTACGAGCCTCACGGATCGGCGAGATTGCCGCGCATGAGCAGTAAATCTCTTCGTGCCTGCTGCGCCGCGCTGTTGCTGGGGGCGGGCAGTGCGCATGCCACGGTGTATGAGCTGTCATCGCCGGACACCACAGTGTTCGGTCGCGAGGAGCGCGTGGTCACCACCTACGAAGACACGCTGTACGCCATCGCGCGACGCTACAGCCTGGGCTCCGAAGAAGTGGTGCGGGTGAATCCCGGCATGGACCCCTGGCTGCCGGGTGCGGGCAAGAGCATTGTGATTCCCGGCCAGCGGGTACTGCCAACCGGGCCGCACGAGGGCATTGTCGTGAACCTGCCCGAGCACCGGCTGTACTTCTATCCGAAGGCCATGCCGGGCAAGCCGCATGTGGTCTACACCTATCCCATCAGCATCGGCAAGATGGATTGGCACACGCCGCTGGGCAAGACCAAGGTGGTCGACAAGCGCAAGAATCCCACCTGGACGCCGCCGGAATCAGTGCGTCAGGAGCACATCGCCAACGGCGAGCCGCCACTGCCGGCAGTAGTGCCCGCAGGGCCAGACAATCCGCTGGGGGCTTACGCGATGCGGCTGGGGTTGACAGGCTCCTATCTCATCCATGGCACGAACAACCCCATCGCTGTGGGCATGGCGGTGACGCATGGTTGCATCCGCATGTATCCCGAGGACATCGAAGAGCTGTTTCCCATGGTGCCGGTGGGAACACCGGTCTACCTGATCAATGAGCCGGTGAAGATCGCCTGGGTGGATGGCCAACTGCTGCTCGAGGCGCATCCGCCCATCGATGCGCAGGGGCAGACGAAGGAACCGGAGCTGACGGTGTTCGAAGGCCTGCTGGAGCAGGCGCTTGGCGACTCCGTCGTGGCAATCCATTGGGACCGTGCGCGGGCGGAGCTGTCCCAGGCGCGGGGCATGCCGGTGGTGGTGGGATTGGCAGCTGAAGCCCCGAGTCCGGCTCCTGGAGCTCCGGAAGGGGCTGTAGAGGCGGCCCCGGCGCTTCCGCCGACTGCATCAACTGTTGCACGCCCCGGAGCTGTGCAGTAGTTGAATGCCGGCAGGAATCCGCTATAGTTCGCTGCCCTAAAGGTTCGGGATGCCGGCCTTAACTGACTGATTTAACGAACAAATACTCGACCTAAGATGTCTGAGCGCGATCCCGAACGATTCGATATTGACGACGAATTCCTGGCAGAGCAGGAAGACGGCAACAACTACGACCAGATGCTGGATCGCGTGGACAAGCGTTCCCGCGACAAGACCCGCAAGGTGGGTAAAGCTGCCTGGAGCAAGCTCGAAGAAGTCCTGGCAGACCGCAAGCTGAAGCGCGATCTGTCTGACTACGACGACTACGAGAGCTGATGAACGCTCACAGCGCGCCGCGCTGGATCGTGCTGAAGTTCGGCGGCACCAGCGTATCCACGCTCCCCAACTGGACCAATATCGCGCAGGTGGCGCAGCGGCGCCTCGCCGAGGGCGCGCAGGTGCTGATCGTGCACTCGGCGGTCAGTGGCATCACGGACAAACTCGAGAAACTGCTGGCCGCCGCAAGTGCCGGTGAACACCAGGCCGCGCTGCAGGCCATCGAAGCGCGACATCTGCAGCTCTGCGAGGAACTGGGCGTGGGCCGCAGTGCGCAGCTCGATGGTTATTTCACCGAACTGAAACAGATCGCGCAGGGCATCCACCTGACGCATGAGATCAGCGAGCGCACGCGCGCCCGGGTCATGGGCACGGGCGAGCTGATGTCCACGGAGATCGGTTCGCGCTTCCTGCGCAAGCAGGGACTGCCAGTGACCTGGTGGGATGTCCGCGAAGGGCTCAAGGCCGAGCAGCGCAGTCATGCGTCGGAGCGTGGCAACTGGTTGTCTGCCACCTGCGATTTCTCGCCGGATGCAGCGCTGTCGGCGCACCTGGCAAAACTCTCGCCGCTGGTGATCACGCAGGGATTCATCGCCAGCGATGCGCAGGGCGACACTGTGCTGCTGGGACGCGGCGGCTCGGATACCTCCGGCGCATATCTTGCGGCAAAGCTTTCCGCGTTGCGGCTGGAGATCTGGACCGATGTGCCCGGCATGTTCAGCGCCAATCCGCGCTCGACGCCTACCGCGCGATTGCTGCGCGAGCTGCATTACGACGAGGCGCAGGAAATCGCCAGCTCTGGCGCCAAGGTGCTGCACCCGCGCTGCGTGCTGCCGGTACGCGTGCATCGCATTCCCTTGTACGTCTATGCGACCCAGACGCCTGATCTGGAAGGCACGCACATCACCACAGCCACTGCCGATGCCTCTGCGAAGGTGAAGGCGGTGTGCGTGAAGAAGGGCATCACGCTGGTGTCGCTCGACAGCCCCGGCATGTGGCATGAGGTGGGCTTCCTCGCCGATGCCTTCCAGATCTTCAAGTCGCATGGCTTGTCGGTGGATCTGGTGTCGACGTCGGAAACCAACGTGACCGTGTCGCTGGATCCGCAGGCGAACTCCATGGACGCGCAGGTGATGGATGCGTTGATTGCGGAGCTCTCCGAGCTGTGCGGTGCGCAGGTGATCGGTCCCTGCGCCTCGGTGAGTCTGGTGGGGCGCAATATCCGCGGCATCCTGCACAAGCTGGGAGATGCCTTCGAGATTTTCGAAGAGCAGAAGATCTATCTGGTCAGTCAGGCGGCCAACGATCTGAATTTCACTTTCGTGGTGGATGAGAACCAGGCCGATCGCCTGGTGGAGCAGCTGCATGCACTGCTGATCCATCCTGAGCGCTCGCTCGGTCCTACCTGGGAGGAACTGTTCCGCAAGCCTGAGGCGGCTTCGTCCGCGCCGGCATGGTGGTGGCAGTCGCGCTCAGCCGAGCTGCTCCAGCTGAT
>DATNCK010000196.1:0-7504 GCA_035571575.1 Steroidobacteraceae bacterium
ACCGAACAGATACAGGTTGAAAACGCACAGCAGCGCCGCCACGAAGAAAAACGGCACGGCCATGCGTGTGATCGAGCGGCCAGTGGCCAGCATGGCATCCAGCTCGTTGTCATCACCGGTGCGCGCCACCGACATGAAGATGGCGGCGAAGAACGCGGCAGGAATCGCCATGCCCAGGTAGTGCGGCACCAGAGTCCCCACCATCTGCAGCACTACCAGCACGCTGGCGCCGGTGGAAGCCGCCACGTCGAACAGGCGCAGCAATCGCTCCAGCAGCTGCGCCAGCAGCAGCACCGCCAGCGACAAGGCCATCGGCCCGATGAGTGAGCGCAGCGTGTACCAGTCCAGGCGGTCGGGCATCCGCTGCCGCAATCCGGGATGGCGCGTCGCGGAGGCGGTCAAGTGGCGGACCCGACCCAGGCCGCACGCAGACGCGCCAGCAGGGCGGCGCGTGCATCGATGGCAGGCACCACGGCGGGCTCCAGTGCCGGCGGCCCGGGCCAGCTGGTATCCGGAAACTCCACATCCGCGAAGCGCCGCGCTGTGCTGTAACGGGGAATCACATGAAAGTGCACGTCGGGGTCGACCATCATCAGCATCAGGTAATTGATCCGCTCATAGTCGACCACCTGCCGCAACATCCGCTCCACGCCCTGCACCACCTGCGAAAGATCGGTGAACGCGCCTGCGCTCAGATCCGAAAAAGCCTGTACGGGCTCGCGACACACCAGCACCAGTGAACCCAGTGTCGGCTGCTTCGGCCGCAGCAGCACGGTCCAGCTCTCGGTCTGCGCGATCCGGGTTTCAGGATCGCCGAACTTCAGCTCGGTGGCGTTCGGCACGGCGCGAGGAAACTCCGCAAAGGGGTGAAGAGCAGCATTATTCCACGGTCCGGCGTCACTGCCCCATCCGAAGCGTGTAGGTGGCGGCATCCACGAATCTGCCTGCCTGCACCGACCATTGCCGCACGCGGATCTGCGCCCAGCCTGTACAGGCCGCCGGCAACTGCACCAGATGCCAGCGCGCCGCTTCATCGCGGGGATTGGGCAGCGCCGACGAGGATGGCACACACAGGCAGGGGATGGGGCCATCCGGCCCGGCCAGTGCATCGAGGCGGGCACTACGCGCGTGGCCATGCAACACCAGCTCGGCGCCGGACTTGCGCAGCACAGCGCGCAATGTCCGCCGATCCGACAGTGCCTTGCGCGCATTGACGGCGCCATCGGCAACCGGGTGATGCAGCAGCACTACACGCAGCTGACCGGCCGATGCCTCCTGAGCCAGCAGCTGCGACAGTCTTTCGCATTGCTCAGCGCCCAGCCGACCTGAGGCCAGCAGCGGCGCCGTGGGCAGTGCCGATTTCAGTCCGACGAAGGAAACCTCGCCCTGTCGATGCAGATATGGCCAATCCCCTGCACTGCTCCACTCGGCCCAACGCCCAAGACCCAGCGCCGCAGCCACAGGCACCAAGGCATCGTGATTGCCTGGCACCAGGCTCAGTGGCGCAGGCAGACGAGCCAGCCAGAGCGCCGCCCGCTCGAATTCTTCAGGCAGCGAAAAATTGGTGATGTCGCCGGTGATGACGATGCGCTCGGGCGCGAACTCAACCATCTCCGACTGCAAGGCTTCAAGGATTTCCGGGCGCTGCACGGCACGGCGACGGCGCCATGACCAGACGCTGAGCTGGCGTTTGGACAAGTGCTGCAGACCTTGCAGGCGCGGCTCGAAAGGCAGGTGCAGGTCGGAGAGATGCGCAAAGCGCAGTCCATTCCCCGATAATGCGGCTTCTGCCCTGACTGCCATCGACCCATCATGCCACAGCGTCCTGAAGCCCCAGCCGTAACTGGCGAAATCATCGGCGATTCGCCTCTGCGTGTCTGGAGCCTGCCTTCCGCCGAACGGTTGCGGCGGCAGCTGCGGCGCGCTGGGGCCACAGCCACGCCGACTGACGCTTCGCGCTGGGTACTGCTGCGCGCCGACTGGGTGTTCGACGAAGCGCTGGTGCGCAGTCTGGTGCGCCGGGCAGAAGATTGCGCACTGCTGGCCGAGGACGGCAGTTGCGTGGCCATGAATGTGGATGCGAAGCGGCGCGATGCAGCGGCGGTGGCGCTGGCGCAGGGCGTGTCATTGGACGGCGTGCCCGGTTTCGCGTCGGGCGCGCTGGTGGGCAGCTACAACGATGCGCTGCGCAAGCGCGAACCGCCCTATCTGCTGCCACTGCGCGCCGACAATCTGCGCGCGGTGGAGGCGCGTGTGTTCGCTGGCTCGTACAAGGGCGTGACGGATTTTGTCACGCTGTATCTGTGGCCGCGGCCGGCGCGCACCTTCACGCGCTGGTGCGCAAATCTCCACATCTCGCCCAACATGGTCACCAGTCTGAGTCTGGTGCTGGTGCTGCTGGCCATGTGGGCCTTCTGGAACGGTCACTTCGCCTGGGGCCTGGCAGCGGCCTGGCCCATGACCTTCCTCGACACGGTCGATGGCAAACTGGCGCGCGTCACGTTGCGCTCCTCGCCCTGGGGCAATGTCTTCGATCATTCCATCGACCTGATCCATCCGCCGTTCTGGTGGTGGGCGTGGATCGTGGGACTGAACGCATACGGCATGCCGCTCGAGCAACCGTCGCTGGTGCTGGGGGTGATCGTGGCGGGCTACATCCTGCAGCGGCTGGAAGAAGGCCTGTTCATGCAGCTGTTCAAGATGGACATGCACGTGTGGCAGCGCTTCGACAGCCTGCTGCGCCTGTACACGGCGCGACGCAATCCCAACCTGGTCATCGTCACCGTGGCAACACTGTTTGGTCGGCCCGATCTGGGAATCCAGATCGTCGCCGGGTGGGTGTCCCTGTGCCTGGTTGTGCACGGCGTGCGGCTGTTGCAGGCCGCGGTGGCACGCCGCAATGGCCCGCTGCGCTCATGGCTGTCCTGAACACCGGCATCCTGCGCGCGCAGATTGCAGGGGAACTGGCCGGCCCGGTGCCCGCGGCCGTGCAGCAACTGGCGCAAACACTCGCTGACCGCGCCCGCGGCGGCGCGGCGGCAGTGCTGTACTACGGCTCGACGCTGCGCACCAACGCACTCGACGGCATGCTCGATTTCTATGTGCTGCTGGACCGTACATCGGCGTGGCCCGGCCGGGTGGCGGCGCTGGCCAACTGGCTGCTGCCACCCAATGTGGGTTACATCGAAGGCAACTTCGCCGGCGTAATGCTGCGCGCCAAGTATGCGTTGATCACTCTGCGGCAGTTCGAGAAGCGCGTCGCCGGCGAGACTCTGGATACCACTCTGTGGGCACGCTTCTGCCAGCCCTGCCGTCTGGTCTGGCAGCGTTCGGACGCGGATGCCAGGCGCGTGAACACTGCAATCGAGCAGGCGGTGATCACTGCAGCGGGCTGGTCCGCGATGCTGGGACCGGAGAAAGCGGCGCCGGCGGATTTCTGGCGCGCGCTGTTCGAACGAACCTATGTCACCGAGCTGCGCGTGGAGAGCGGCGATCGCTCGCAGGGCATCGTGGCTGCCGATGCCGACCGCTATGCGCTGTTGCTGGCACCGGCCTGGCAGGCTGGTGGCGTCGCCTTCGAGACTTTGCCTGACGGCCAGCTGCGAGCCACCGCGCCGCAGACCGAACGCGCGCGACAGCAGCGTCGATGGTCGAGGCTGCAGCGCTGGGGCAAAAGGCTGAACATCCTGCGACTGCTGAAGGCCGCTTTCACCTTCGATGGCGCCATGGACTATGTGGCGTGGAAGATCGAGCGTCATCGCGGCGTGCGCATCGAAGTGGCGCCGTGGCAGCGACGCTTTCCGCTGCTGGCGGCCCCGGGCCTGTACTGGAAATTGCGCCGGCGCGGCATCCTGCGCTGACGCACGCACTTCAGCTGGCGGGCAGCCAGCCGGCGGCACGATAGCCGCGCACCGCGTCGGCGAAACCTTCCGCGAGCGTGTAGCGCGGCGCCCATCCCGCAGGCCGCGCGTGCTCCTGTGAACTGACTGTCCAGTCGGTGTGGCGCAGCTCGCGCAGCTTCTGCGTACACAGCATGTTGGCATTGCCCAGCAGACGGCCGACGTCACCGACCAGAGCCGCGACGCGCAGCAAGGCGACCGGTGCATGGAACAGGGTTGCACGCGAGTTGCCTACCGCGGTGGCGGCGGCTCCGAACACCTCGGCCCAGCTGTAACCTTGAGGACGATCATCGGCAGCGGTCCACACGCCGCCGTCGGTAGTCCGCAACATCGCCACCATCACCGACGCCAGATCAGCCACGTGGATCATCGCGGCGCGCGCAGCAGGCGGACCGGCAAGGGGTACGAATCGCTGCCGACCGAGCTGGAAAAAGACCAGTGATTCACGATCGCCGGGACCATACACAGCCGGTGGCCGCAGCACAGTGACCTGGTCACCCAGCACGCGACGCACGGCCTCCTCGCCAGCGCGCTTGCTCGCCGTGTAGTCCGAGAACTGCGGCTCGCGCGCGCCTATGGTGGAGATGTGCAGCAGCCGCGCCCGTGGCGCCTGCTGTTTCATGATCTGCGCCAGCGATTCAGAGCCGGCTTCGTTCACAGCGAAGAAGTCCCGGCGGCGCGCGGCCTTGATGAGGCCGGCTACGTGCACCACGTGCTGTACGCCATCCACGAGGCGCAGCAGCGCACGCGGATCCGACAGATCGCCCGCAACGATCTGGGGGTCGATGCCAAGCCATTCGGGCACCACGGGATCGCGGCGCATGAGCAGGCGCACGCGCCAGCCGACTGCTGCCAGCTGCACCACGAGCCGCCGGCCCACGAAGCCTGTGGCACCGGTGACGGCAACGATCGGCCGACCATCCTGCGGCGGAATGGTCATGCCTCCGCCATGGGAAAATCACGCCAGCGACGCTGCTGCCAGCTCCACAGCTGCGGCCGCTCGAGAATCTGCCGCTCGGTCTCGCGCAGCACCTCGGCCATGTCTTCTTCCAGCGTGCCACCGGGGAGAAAAGACATCGCCGGCTGAATCGCAAACTGCCACACCGGATCGGCCGCCACGGCCACCACCGGCACGATGGGCGCACGCGCCTGCCGTGCCAGCTGCATGACGCCGCCCGGCATGGGCATCTGCTTGCCGAGAAAGTTCATCGTGACGCCGGTCTCGGCTTTCTTCACGCCCTGGTCGACCATGGCGAAGAGGATGCGGTTGTGGCGCAGCGCATCCACCATGCGCGCGTAGGCACGGAAGCCTTCATTGGCCAGAATGCCGTCGATGCCATAGCGTGGCAGTCCTTCGGCGAAGAACTGCATCGACATCATGCGCGCATGGCGGTAGACGACAGTGACCGGCAGTCCACGGCTGGCCAGCTGTGCGGCCATCAGCAGGCCATTTCCCGAGTGCGTGGCCAGCAGGATGGCGCCGCGTCCGGTACGCGCCGCTTCCAGATGTTCAAGTCCCTCGACGCGACAGCTGGCTTCCAGGGTTTTCTGATCGAGCTGGCGATCCACCATCGACAGCACTTCCAGCACCGCCACGGTGTTGACGCGATAGGCCTCGCGCAGCAGCTGCTCCACCTGCGCGTCACCGGGTTTGCGATTCAGCAGCACGGCCAGATCGTGCAGGCAGGCGCGCCGCTCGGTGGCGCCGAAGAGGTAGTGCAAGGCGCCCATCCACGCGCCGAGCCGCTTCGCCGCGCCGAAACCACTCAGACGCATCAGCGAGCGCGCGGTCAGGAACAACCAGCGACGACGCGCGCGTTCCCAGGTGAAGCTGTTGTCATCCACCAAGAGCAATGCGCCCCTGCGCGGTGGACACGGATTCAACGACGCCATCGGCCAGCCGGTACACCTGATCGGCGACCCGCACCAGGCGCTCCTGGTGCGCCACTGCGAGCACCGCGACGCGGCCCTTCAGCGCGCTGACCGTGTCGACGATGGCCTCCTGCGCCTCGGGATCGAGGTTGCTGGTGGCCTCATCGAGAATCAGCAGGCGCGGCTGATGGATCAGGGCTCGGGCGATGGCGAGCCGCTGACGCTGACCACCGGAAAGGCGCGATCCACCTTCGCCCACTCGCGTGCGCAGCCCCTCAGGCATCGCATCCACGAATTCCAGCGCATTGGCAGCCTGCAGTGCCGCGCGGATCTGTTCTTCCGGAACCGCCTCGCCCAGCGTGAGGTTGTGCGCGACGGATTCATCCACCATCACCGATTCCTGCGGCACATAGCCAATCTGGCGGCGCCAGTCACGCAGGTCCAGTTCCTCCAGCGGCACATCGTCGATGAGGATGCGCCCCGCATCGGGATGCCGCAGGCCGACGATGAGATCGAGCAGCGTGGTCTTGCCGGCACCGGAAGGCCCGATCACCAGCGTGAGACCGCGCGCGGGAATGGAGAGCGACTGATTGTCGAGGATGCGCTTGCTCTGGCCATGCGCGTAGCACACCTGCTCGAAACGCAGCTGGTGCGAGAAACGCACAGTGCGCGTGCCACCTCGCGGTTCGCGCTGTTCGCGCGCCGCATCGATGGCCTGCACCATCGACCAGTAGGCACTCTCGCGCATCACCACCTGCTGATAGGCCTTCTGTCCCTTCGACAGATAGTTCACCACCCGGGCCAGCATGAACAGCATGACGATGAGGTCGGAGAACGGCATGTGCAGCACGGTCAGCCCGAGGTAGAAACCCGCGCCCACCATGATGGCCAGCATGGGTTCCTGCAGTGCGGTGAGCGCTTCCTTGCTGATCACCTGCTTGCGCAGCGCGCGCTCCAGCTGCCTGGTCTGGTCCGTCAGCAAAGCATCGACATGATCCTCGCGTGCCATGGCCTTCAGCGGCTTGGCCGCGGCAAATTGCGCACTGATCAGCGTGAGCAGTGACTTCTGCAACTCAGTCTGGTGTTCGCCGGCGTCACGCGAGGAATGGATCAGCCAGCGCATCGTCAACAGCAGCACCGTGCCAGCCAGCATCGCGGCAACCCCGGCCTGCCAGGAAATGGAAAACGCCACGGCCAGATAGACGATGGAACTGAGCACCATGGCCGCCATTTCCGCGCCGAGCTGGAAGGCCTCGGAGGCCCGCTGCGCCTCGGTGGCCACTGCATTGGAAAGACCACCCACCGATTGCTGCAGATAGTGAGTCCAGCGTGCGCCCATCATCGCGCGGATCAGCGCCAGTCTCAGATCAGTGGCAATGTGCGCCACGGTGTAACCCACCTGGCGATTGGCATACAGGGACATGACACCACGCATCGAGATCAGCACGACCGCCACGAACAGCAGATTCAGCGCCGTGGGATTGATGCCCAGATGCGACACGACATTCATCGCCACCTGCTGCGGCTTGGAAGGCGGCGCCGTCGATGAGCCACCCGCCAGTGACAGCATGGACAGCAGCATCGACATGCCCAGACCTTCGAACAGGCTGGCAACGAACACCGAAACCAATGCCACCGTGCTGCGACCGGGATAGGTGCGCACGAATACGCCGAGCATGCGTAACGAACCGCGGCGATGCGGCGGTCGCACCGGCCGCGCCGCAGCCACCGTC
>DATNCK010000197.1:0-2579 GCA_035571575.1 Steroidobacteraceae bacterium
GCGCGCGAGCTGGGCGTGCCGGTGCTGGATGAATCGGGGCTGGAGACCCTGCTGCGCGGCGAGCTGCCCTAATCCACTGCAGATCGGGCCTGTTCGCGAAGAACAGGCCCGGGCAAAACGGGGGCGCTTACTTCAGATCAGTCTTGGTGACCTTGCTCTTGGCCATCAGGGTGTCAACGTAGGCGTTGAACTTCTTCTCTTCCACCATCTGCACCAGCCGATCCTTCACCGACTCATAGGGCGGGGGCGGATTCTCCGAGGTGTCGGTGAGGCGGATTACATGCCAGCCGAACTGCGTTTTCACCGGCGCGGCGGTGGTCTCCCCCTTCTTCAGCTTCTGTACCGCCTCGGCGAAGGGCGGCGTCATGGAGTCGGGCGTGAACCAGTTCAGGTCGCCGCCATGTTCCTTGCTCTGCGTATCGGTGGACTGGGCCTTGGCCAACTGCTCGAACGAGGCGCCTTTCTGCAGCTGCGCGATGATCTGCTTGGCCGCATCTTCGGTGGGCACCAGGATGTGGCTGGCCCGGTAGCGAAGCTTCGGCAGAGCGCCCACACGGATGTCGTATTCGGCACGCAGTTCATCATCGCTGGGCGCGCGGTCCTTCAGATAGGCCTGTGAGGAGGCCCGCTGCAGGATCTGCAATCGCGCCATATCCAGTGCAAAACGGATCTCGTCCTTGGCAGCCAGGCCCGAGCGCTCGGCATCGGCCGCCACGACTTCGGCGCGCACCAGGTTGTCGAGCAGCTGCTTGCGCTGCTCGGCAGTCAGGTCTTCCGCGGGCTTGTTGGCCACGCCCTTGGCGAATTGATTGTAGGTGTCGCGGCTGATGGCCTTGCCGTCGACAGTGGCCACGGTGTCGACCTTGGCCGCGGGGGCGGCCGGCTTCTGGCTGCATGCCGCCGCCAGCAACGCCACCGCGAGCGTAGCCAGTATCCGATGCCTGTAAATCATGAGGATCTCCTGTGAAATTCAGCGGGAAGGTTGGCCCTGCGCAGCCGCTTCGGCCGGCGTCAGGGCGGAAATCTGCAGGGCGTGAATGCCGGAGCGCAGCAGCGGCGCCGCGGCTTCGTAAACCAGGCGATGGCGCTCCAGCAGGCGCCGGCCGGCAAATTTCTCGGCGATGACGGTGACGGCGAAGTGCGCACCGCTCTGTGCACCCGCGTGGCCAGCATGCGCGGCGCTGTCATCCCGGACCTTGATGGCCGTGGCCGACAACGCCTGCTGCAGCAGTGCGTTGAGCTCGTCGGCCAGCATCAGGTTTGCGGCCGGACGCGCGAATTCAGCCACAGCGCCTGGCACACCAGGAACAGCAGCATCACTCCGGTCAGGCCGAACAGCTTGATCTTCACCCAGGTGGCTTCGCTGGTGTTGTAGGCCACCAGCAGGTTGCCGGCGCCGACCACCACCCCGAACACCACCCAGGCCGTATTGACCTTCAGCCAGTCGCTGCGCGCCACCGACACGTCGCCCAGCGCAGACTGCATCAGCTTCTGCGCCAGCGGTTCGCGGCCGACAAAGGCGCTGATCAGGAAGGCCACCGCCAGCAGCCACAGGAAGATGCTGGGTTTCCACTGGATGAAGCGGATGTCGCGCAAAATGAGGGTGGCGGCGCCGAATATGAGCACCAGCAGCGTGCTGGCCGTGAGCATGGGCGGGAATTTGCCGGAGCGCAGCCGCAGCAGCAGCACGCTCAGGCTCATGGCGACCATCAGGGTCGCCGTGGCGACGTAGATGCCAAAGAATTTCCACGCGACGCCGAAGGCGGCCAGCGGCAGGTACTCGAGCAGCAGTTGCATCCACGTATCATAGCGAAGTGGCCGAGTACCTCGAAATTCACCCGAAAAATCCGCAGGCGCGGTTGATCCGCCAGGCGGCTGACATCGTGCGCGGCGGCGGGGTCATCGCCTATCCCACGGACTCCTGCTATGCGCTGGGCTGCCATGTGGGCGACAAGGACGCGCTGGAGCGCATCCGCCGCATCCGGCAGGCCGACCGTCATCATCACTTCACGCTGGTATGCCGGGATCTGGCGGAAGTCGCGCGCTACGCACACCTCGACACCCCGCAATTCCGGCTGCTGAAGGCCTACATCCCCGGGCCGTTCACCTTCCTGCTGCCGGCCACCCGCGAAACCCCCAAGCGCCTGCAGCATCCGAAGCGCCGCACGATCGGCGTGCGCGTGCCGGACCATCCCGTGCCGCATCTGCTGCTGGCCGAACTGGGCGAACCGCTGATGACCTCGACACTGCTGCTGCCCGGCGAAGCGGAGCCACTGACTGATGGCGATCAGATCCGGGAGCGGCTCGATACGGTGCTGGATGCCATCCTGGATGGCGGACATTGCGGCACTGAGCCCACCACCGTGGTCGACATGGCCGTGACGCCGGCGGTGGTTCTTCGGCAGGGCAAGGGCAAGATCGCATCCGTATAATGCCGCCGATGAATTTGGCCTCCAACGCCGCTATGCCGGCTCGTGTCCTGTCTGGCATGCGACCCACTGGCGCACTGCATCTGGGCAATTACCACGGAGCACTGCGCAACTGGGTGGGGCTGCAGGATCGCTACGAGGGCTATTTCT
>DATNCK010000198.1:0-10801 GCA_035571575.1 Steroidobacteraceae bacterium
TGCCGCGCGAGAATCTGATGCCGCCTGGGTTCCGCGTCAAAACCTTCGGCACTCCGGCACCCGCCGGGCCGCGCAGCCGGTTCATTGTTTCCGATGGTGTTGCCTGGGTTTCGGTGTTCATCGAAAAGATCGGTGCGGACCAGCCCGGTGTAACCAGTCGTTCCGAGGGGCTGGTGCAGATGGGCACTACCGCGGCCTTCACAGCCAGTGCGGCCGGGCATCGCATCACCGTGGTTGGGGACGTCCCGGCGACCACGGTCAAGGCCATCGCCGCTGCCGTGCAGCCGGAGTAGCGTGCCGCAACTCACGCTGCTGACCCGGCCCGGATGCGGCCTGTGCGAGGAATTTCTGGATGAACTGGCGACCCTTGGCGCGGCTGTTCCCCTGCCGGAGCTGACATTGGTCGATGTGGATTCCGACGCGCTGCTGGCGCGCCGCCATGGGCTGGACATCCCCGTGTTGCTGCTGGACGGGGTGCCGGTGTGCCGCCACCGCCTGGACAAGACCGAGCTGTTACGCCTGCTGCGGCCGCGGTAAGCCCCCGCGCCAGCTATAATCGCCCGCTTTACCCCGAGCGCCTCCGCGCTCCCAGGCCTGACAGACCCTTTCCGCGCCCGCATGCAGCAGATCCGCAACTTTTCCATCATCGCCCACGTTGACCATGGCAAATCCACGCTCGCCGACCGGCTGATCCAGATCTGTGGCGGCCTGGCCGACCGCGAGATGCAGTCGCAGGTGCTGGACAACATGGCCCTGGAGCGCGAACGCGGCATCACCATCAAGGCGCAGAGCGTGACGCTGTTTTTCGATTCCAAGGATGGCCAGCGCTACCAGCTGAACCTCATCGATACGCCGGGTCATGTCGACTTTTCGTACGAGGTGTCGCGCAGTCTGGCCGCGTGTGAGGGCGCGCTGCTGGTGGTGGACGCGGCTCAGGGCGTGGAAGCACAGAGCGTGGCCAATTGCTACACCGCCCTGGAGCAGGGGCTGGAAGTGGTCCCGGTGCTGAACAAGATCGACCTGCCTTCGGCCGATCCCGACAAGGTGATCAAGGAAATCGAGGAGATCATCGGCCTCGATGCCCAGGACGCCGTGCGCGTGTCGGCGAAGACCGGTGAGAACGTCAACGAGCTGCTCGAAGAGCTGGTGCGTCGCATACCGCCGCCGAAGGGCGACCCGAATGGGCCGCTGCAGGCGCTGATCATCGACTCGTGGTTCGACAACTACGTGGGTGTGGTGTCGCTGGTGCGCGTGGTCAATGGCACGCTGCGCGTGGGCGAGAAGATGAAGGTCATGTCCACTGGCCGCAGCCACCAGATCGACAAGCTGGGTCGCTTCACGCCCAAGTCGGTATCACTGCCGCTGCTGGGCGCCGGCGAGGTGGGGTTTGTCGTCGCCGGCATCAAGGAGATCGATGGCGCGCCGGTGGGCGATACCATCACCACCGAAGTGCGGGGCAGCGATACGCCACTGCCGGGTTTCAAGCAGGTGCAGCCGCGGGTATTTGCCGGCGTGTTCCCGGTGAACACCGAGGACTACGAGAATTTCCGCGATGCGCTGGCGAAGCTGCGACTCAACGACTCGGCGCTGCACTACGAGCCGGAGGTTTCCACCGCGCTGGGCTTCGGTTTCCGCATCGGTTTCCTGGGCCTGCTGCACATGGACATCGTGCAGGAGCGGCTGGAACGTGAATACAACCTCGAGCTGATCACCAGCGCCCCGACAGTGGTATATGAGGTGGCGAAAACCGACGGCACGGTGGAGTTCGTCGACAATCCGTCGCGGCTGCCGCCCACGGACCGCATCGAGGATCTGCGTGAACCGGTGATCATTGCCAATATCCTGGTGCCGCCGGAATACGTGGGCGGCGTCCTGCAGTTGTGCCAGGAAAAGCGCGGCGTGCAGAAAAAGATGCTGTATCTGGGCACGCAGGTGTCGCTGCAGTACCAGCTGCCGCTGGCCGAGGTGGTGCTCGATTTCTTCGACCGCCTGAAGAGCTCGAGTCGCGGTTACGCCTCATTCGATTACGAGTTCAGCCACTTCCAGTCGGCGCCGTTGGTGAAGCTCGACATCCTGATCAACGGCGATCGAGTCGATGCGCTGGCGCTCATCGTTCACAAGGATTCGGCCTACCAGCGCGGCCGAGAACTGGTGGACAAGATGCAGGAACTGATTCCCCGGCAGATGTTCGAGGTGGCCGTGCAGGCTACCATCGGCGCCCATGTGATCGCGCGTGCCACGGTGAAGGCGCTGCGCAAGAACGTGCTGGCCAAGTGCTATGGCGGCGACCTCTCCCGCAAGCGCAAGCTGCTGGAGAAGCAGAAGGAAGGCAAGAAGCGCATGAAGCAGGTGGGTTCGGTGGAGATTCCGCAGGAAGCTTTCCTCGCGGTGCTGCAAGTCGGTAAGAAGTAGGGCGGAGGTAGACTGTGTTTGATCAGATCGTCCTGGCACTTTCCTGGCTGCTGTTGCCGGTCGCCGTCATCGTGATTGTCGATGATTGGTTCCTGCGACCGGGCCGACGGCTCCGGGCGCTGCCGACTGTCGCCGCAGATCCGGCGCCGTTGCGCCTGCTGTATGCGATTTTCCCGGTGCTGGTGGTGGCGGCCGCACTGAAGCTGTTCCGCTCCGAGCGCCTGGATTTCTCGCTGGTGCTGGTGGTTGTCTCGGTTGTCGGGGGCGTGATCTGGGCGCTGGATGCCTGGTGGCTGCGCCGGGCGCGCGTCGCGGCCGCCGTGGGCGCTGGTCAGCCGCCACAGGCCGTGCCGGAGCCCGGCGTAGTGGACTATGCGCGCAGCATGGTGCCGGTGGTCGTGCTGGTGCTGGTGTTGCGCTCGTTCCTGTTCGAGCCTTTCCGCATTCCCACCGACTCCATGATGCCCACGTTGCAGGCCGGCGATTTCATTTTGGTGAACAAGTTTCACTATGGCCTGCGTCTGCCGGTGCTGAACACCAAGATCCTTTCATTGAATGAGCCGCAGCGCGGGGATGTCGTGGTGTTCCGCTATCCCCCGGATCCCGCCATCAACTACATCAAGCGGGTGGTCGGTCTGCCTGGCGATCGCATCAAGGTCATCGACGATCGCGTCTATGTGAATGATGTGCCGCTGGAGCAGACCGAGCTCGAGCGCTACAGCGACGGCTGTTACGAAAACATGCGACAGTCCGAGGTGCGTACCGGTGAGCACACGCACAGGACGCTGGCCTGCCATTCACCTTATTTTCTGGCGGGCCCGCCGCTGCCTTCGTGCAACCGCAAGATAGATCGCGGTTATGAGTGCTCCGAGGACGAGGCGGCGTTCAAGGCGGCCGGAGTCACCGATCGGGGCGACTTCGCAGAAGTGACGGTGCCCCCTGGCAACTACATGATGATCGGTGATAATCGCGACAACAGCGAGGACAGCCGGTACTGGAAGTTCGTGCCGGAGGCCAACCTGGTCGGCAGCGCGCGACGCATCTGGTTCAATGTCGATTTCGCGCGCTCACCCCTGATCACCTGGGGCCGGATCGGCAAACGCATTGAATAGCGGAGGAATCGAACATGCGGCAGCGACAGAAGGGTGTCACTTTCATTGGCTGGCTGTTTCTTCTCGCCCCATTGGCAGTACTGGTTTATTGCGGAATTCGGCTCACGCCGGTCTATCTCAACTACTTCGCGGTCACCAAGTCGATGAACCAGGTGGCTTCCGAGTACAAGGGCGCAGAGGGGGCGGTCAATGTGACCGAGGTGCACAATGCATTGCAGCGGCGCTGGGATGTCGACAGCATCAACTATCCCGAGGTGAAGACCATCACCGTTGCGCGCGAGGGTGAAAAGTGGATGCTGGAAGCCAACTACGAGGACGAGGTGAAGGTGTTCTCCGGCATCTCGCTGCTGGTGCACTTCGACAAGAAAGTCGCGGTGCAATAGACCCGGTCCATGCAAACCCAATGAATGCGGGAGCCGCGCAACAGGCGGATACCTGGCTGAGCGAAATTCTCGGGCGTTCACCGAGGCGCCCGGAGCTTTTCCATGTCGCGCTGACCCACCGCAGTGCCGCCGACGCCAACAACGAGCGGCTCGAGTTTCTCGGTGATGCGGTGCTGGGGCTGATCGTGGCCGAGGAGTTGTATCGCCGCTTTCCGGATGCAGATGAAGGCAGCCTGAGTCGTCTGCGTTCGCGACTGGTAAGTGCCGGTCCGCTGGCACGGATCGGCGCCGACATCGGCATCGGCGGCGTGCTGCGGCTGGGCAGCGGCGAACTGCGCACAGGCGGCTTTCGTCGTGAATCCATTCTGGCCGATGCCACCGAGGCGCTGTTTGGAGCGGTGTATCTCGACGGCGGCCTGGAAGAGGTGCAGAAACTCGTGCTGCGGCTCTATGCGGGGATGCTGGCGGAGCTGCAACCCGATGAGGATTTGAAGGATTCGAAGACGCGATTGCAGGAGTTGCTGCAGGGGCGTGGTGAAGCATTGCCGAATTACGTGCTGGAGAGTGCTGTGGGTGAACCCCATGCCCAGATCTTTTCCGTTCGCTGCGTCGTGCAGGCTGGCGATGCCCTGGCGATTGAGGGTTCGGGCAGCGGCTCTACGCGGCGTGGCGCCGAGCAGGAGGCCGCCGCCAGCGCATTGCGGCAGCTTTCGGCGCGGCGGCCCGCATGAGCGAGAACATCATTCACCGCTGCGGTTTTGCCGCGCTGGTGGGGCGGCCCAATGTGGGCAAGTCCACGTTGATGAATGCACTGACGGGCCAGAAGATTTCCATTGTCACGCCGCGCCCGCAGACCACGCGCCATCGGGTGCTGGGACTGGTGAACCTGCCCGAGGCGCAGATTGCCTTCGTCGACACTCCGGGGCTGCATCGGCAGCAGGGCCGGGCGTTGAATCGCGCCATGAACCGCACGGCGGCGGCGGCGGCGCTGGATGCCGACGTGGTGGTGCTGGTGATCGAAGCGCTGCGATTTGGCGACGAAGACGAGCTGGCGTTGTCACGGGCGCGCGAGTCCGGTCGGCCGGTGATCGCGGTAGTGAACAAGATCGATACGGTGAAGCAGCGCGAGCGGTTGCTGCCGTTCCTGGCCGAGTTGTCGCAGCGACACGCCTTCACCGAGGTGATCCCGTTGTCGGCGCGCGATGCGCGCGATGTGCAGCGGCTGACGCAGGTCATCGCCCGTCACCTGCCCGAATCCCCGCCACTTTTTCCGGCGGATCAGCTCACCGATCGCAGCGAGGACTTTCGCATCGCCGAGATCATCCGCGAGAAGCTCACGATGGAACTGCACGACGAACTGCCCTACGGCATCGCCGTGGAGATCGAGTCGCGAAACGAGGATGAGGGGCAGCTGGTGATCGGCGCGGTGATCTGGGTGGACCGGGCTGGCCAGAAGCCCATCGTCATCGGTGCCGGCGGCGAGCGACTGAAGCGCATCGGCACCAAGGCGCGACAGGAGCTCAACACCATTCTGGGGCGCCGGCTGCATCTGGATCTGTGGGTGAAGGTGCGTGAGGACTGGGCTGACAGTGCACAGGCGCTGCGGCAGCTGGGCATGGAATGAGCCTGGGCGATGCAGCGCGTTGAACATGCGGCGGCCTACGTTCTGCATCAGCACCCCTGGGGAGACCGTGGCCGTATCTTTGAACTGTTCGCACGTGAACACGGGCGCATCAGTGCATTCGCGCACGGTGTGCGTGGCCCGCAGGCCAAACTGGCGGGTGTGCTGCAGCCCTTTGCGCCGGTACTGGTGTCCTGGGCCGGGCGCGGGGAATCACCACGGCTGACCGGTGCGGAGCCCGATCCGCAGCAATCACTGCCGGCGGCGCTGCCGCCTGCGCGGCTGATGTCCGCCTACTACCTGAGCGAACTCATCCTGGCGCTGACGTTGCGTCATGATCCGCACCCGCAACTGTTTGACCACTATGCCGCCGCACTGACCGGCCTGCGTCAGGCCGCATCGCCACAGGGTGTGCTGCGGCTGTTCGAGAAGCGGCTGCTGGATGAGCTGGGTTATGGCCTGCCAGGGATTACCGAACAACAGCTCGCGGATCCCGCACAGGCCGAGCGTCTGCGGCCACAGCTGCGTGCCGCCATCGAACGTTGCCTGGAAGGTCGCAGCCTGAGGACGCGCGATGTGGCAAAGTCATTGCAAGGACTGAGCCGGGTCGGCCGCTGAAGGGAGAGAGCATGTCGTCGGGTATCGCGCTGGGAGTCAATGTCGATCACGTCGCCACCGTGCGGCAGGCACGACGTGCGCGGCATCCGGATCCGGTGCACGCCGCGCTGCTGGCTGAGCAGGCCGGCGCCGACAGCATCACCATGCATCTGCGCGAGGATCGCCGGCACATCATCGATCAGGACCCCTTCGCGCTGCAGCAGCTGATGCAGACCCGATTGAACCTGGAAATGGCCGTGACGCGGGAGATGATCGGCATTGCCGCGAAACTGCGTCCCGCTGATTGCTGCCTGGTCCCGGAGCAGCGCACCGAGATCACCACCGAAGGCGGCCTCGATGTGTCGCGCGACCCGGCGCGGCTGCGTGAGTCCATCGCCGAGCTGGCGAATGCCGGCATCCGGGTTTCGCTGTTCATCGATCCGGATGCGCGGCAGATCGAAGCCGCGCGCGCGGCAGGAGCGCCGGTGATCGAATTGCATACCGGCGCGTATGCCGAGGCAAGCGGCGCGGCCCGGGCGAAGGAGCTGCAGCGGCTACAGAGCGCGGCACAGCAGGCGGCGACCCTGGGTCTGGTGGTGAATGCCGGTCATGGACTGGACTACCAGAATGTACAGCCGGTGGCAGCCATTCCGCAGATTGTGGAGCTGAACATCGGGCACGCCATCATCGCCCGCGCGCTGTTCTGCGGCATGGCACAGGCCGTGCGCGACATGAAGGCGTTGATGCAGTCCGCGCGGCGATGAACCATCTGGTCTTCGACATCGAGACCATACCTGACGTGGCGTATGGCCGCAGACTGCTCGACCTCGCCGATCTGCCGGATGCCGAGGTTGCGGCAGCCATGTTCGCGCTGCGCCGTGAACAGTCGGGCTCGGAATTCCTGCCGCTGCCGCAGCAGCGCGTGGTGGCGATCTCCTGCGCGCTGCGGCGCGGTGATTCTCTGACAGTGTGGTCGCTGGGCGATGAACACAGCAGCGAACGGGAACTGCTGGAGCGCTTTTTCGAGGGCATCGAACGCTTCACGCCGGATCTGGTTTCCTGGAATGGCAGTGGCTTCGATCTGCCAGTGATGCACTACCGCTGCCTGCTGCATGGCGTGCGCGCGGCGCGTTACTGGGAAACCGGCGACGAGGATTCCGCCTTTCGCTACAACAACTATCTGTCGCGCTTTCACTGGCGGCATCTGGATCTGATGGACGTGCTGTCTGGTTTCCAGGGGCGCGGCCGCGCGGGACTCTCCGACATGGCGGCGCTGCTGGGACTGCCTGGGAAGCTCGGTTTCTCCGGCGCTGGGGTCTGGGACGCGTGGCGTGCAGGCGACATCGTCGGCATCCGCCGTTACTGTGAAACCGACGTGCTGAACACTTATCTGATCTTCCTGTCCTTCGAGCGCATGCGCGGCCGCCTCGACAACGCCGAATGGCAGGCCGAATGCGACCGAGTGCGCGCCCTGCTGCGCGACTCATCCGAGCCCCACCACGCCGAGTTCCTGAAAGCATGGCCCGTTCCCGCAGCCACGCCGCGTTGAGCGAGGTACTGACCGCGAAGGTTGATGACCTGAATCACGAAGGCTGGGGAGTGATCCGGGCCGGCAAGGTCGTGTTCGTGGCCGGTGCATTGCCGGGCGAAGTCGTGGAATACCGCGTGCGTCGACGCGAGCGCGGTCACGACGAGGCAGAACTGGTGAGGGTGGTGGAGCCATCGCCGGATCGCATCGAACCCGGCTGTGCGCACTTCGGCCTGTGCGGTGGCTGCTCCATGCAGCACCTGGCTCCGACCTCGCAGCTGGCCGTCAAGGACAGCATGCTGCGCGAGACACTGCGCCGTGTAGGCAAGGTGGAACCGGCTCGTTGGCTCCCGCCGCTCTCGGGCGAGCCCTGGGGCTATCGGCGTCGCGCGCGACTGGGTGCGCGCTTCGTGCACGCCAAGAACCGTTCACTGGTGGGCTTTCGCGAGAAGATGAGCAGCTATGTGGCGGATGTGCAGAACTGCCGGGTGCTGGCGGCTCCAGTGGGTCCGTTGGTCGGTGCACTGTCGGAGCTGCTGACGAAGCTGTCGATTCCCACCCGCGTGCCGCAGATCGAAGTCGCCGTGGCAGACAACGCCACGATACTGGTGATGCGCATCCTGTCACCGCTGTCCACTACCGACCGGCAGCTCATGAGTGAATTTGCACGACAGCATGGCATTCACTGGCTGCTGCAGGCCGGGCGTCCCGACCAACTCGAGGCGCTGGAAGGGGAGATGCCCGCGCTCTGGTACGCCTTGCCGGACTACGGTCTGCGTCTTGCGTTCCAGCCCTCCGACTTCATCCAGGTGAATGCCTCGATGAACCAGCAGCTCATCGCCCTGGTGCTGGAGCTGCTGGAGCTGGATGCGGATTCCCAGGTGCTGGACCTGTTCTGTGGCCTGGGCAATTTCACGCTGCCCATGGCCCGCACCGCGCGCGCCGTAGTGGGCATCGAGGGTGAGGCCGGACTCATCGAACGGGCCCGGGCCAATGCCATGGCCAACGACCTTACCAATACGCATTTTGCAGTGGCCAACCTGGCCGGCCCCGAAGCGGCGGAACGTTGCCTGGCGCTGGCACAGGGCGGCAAGTACACGCATGTGTTGCTGGATCCACCACGAACCGGGGCGCTGGATGTACTGCCGGCGCTGGCCCGCCTGGCTCCCCGACGGATGGTCTATGTGTCCTGCCACCCCGGCAGCCTGGCGAGGGATTTGGGGATACTGGTAACCGAGCACGGTTTTTCCCTTGCCGCGGCCGGTATCGTCGATATGTTTCCGCATACCAGCCATGTAGAGTCCGTCGCCGTACTCGATGCCCCTTAGGAGTTTGAGGGAATGACACTGGGTCCGCTGATGGTGGACATCGCCGGCAAGGCGCTGACCCCCGAAGATCGCGAGTTGCTGCGCCACCCGTTGGTGGGCAGCGTCATTCTTTTCACGCGCAACTACGAAGACCCGGCCCAGCTCGCGGCACTGGTGTCGGATATCCGCGCGCTGCGGGGGCCGCCGCTGCTGGTGGCCGTCGACCATGAAGGCGGGCGCGTGCAGCGCTTCCGCAATGGCTTCTCGGTGTTGCCGCCGGCGCGACGCATAGGGCTCGAGTTCGACCTGGATGCCAGGCAGGGCCTGCGGCTGGCGCGCGCCATGGGCTGGCTGATGGCGGCTGAACTGCGCGCCGTCGGCATCGATTTTTCCTTCGCGCCCTGCGTCGACCTGGACTACGGCGTCTCGGAGATCATCGGCGACCGTGCCTTCCATTCCGATGCGGAATCGGTGTCGCAGCTGTCGCTGTCTGTCATGCAGGGCATGCGTCAGGCCGGCATGGCAGCTACAGCCAAACATTTCCCCGGTCATGGCGCGGTGGTTGCCGACTCGCATCTGGCTTTGCCCGTGGATCGCCGGTCACTGGCCGATCTCACGGCCGACATGCTGCCCTACCGCCGGCTGATTCCCAATGAGCTCGCGGCGGTCATGATGGGCCATGTGTTGTTTCCCGCCGTGGATCAGGTGCCGGCGAGTTTCTCGCGTCGTTGGGTGAGCGAAATACTGCGTGGCGAGCTGGATTTCCGCGGCGTGGTGTTCGCAGACGACCTGACCATGGAAGGGGCCGTGGCGATGGGTGGCGTCGTGGCGCGTGCCGAGGCCGCGCTGGATGCCGGTTGCGATGTGCTGCCTGTGTGCAATCGCCGCGCCAGTGTCGTGGAGCTCATCGATGGATTGGGCACGCGACCCGGGCCCGCCAGCCAGCTGCGCATCCTGAGAATGCGTGGGCGCGGCGACGCACCGAATCGCGAGGCCCTGCTAGCTTCACATGAATACCGTGAATGCCGTGACTGGCTCGCGCGCTGCGAGCGGCCACCGGAACTGGTGCTGACCTAGGCTGCTGCTGCATGGAACAGCTCGACTCCGTGTTCGTGCGACAGGTGCTGGATTCAGCGCCCGAGGGCATCGTGGTCTGCGATGCACGCAACGCGGATTTCCCGGTGCTGTACGTGAATGCGGCGTTCGAATTGCTGACCGGCTACACAGCGGCGGAATTGATCGGCGGCAACCTGCGCATCCTGCAGGGCAGTGACAGCGAGCAGGACGGGCGACGCCGCATCCGCGAGGCGCTCAGCCGCGGTGAGGAATGCCGCGTGCTGCTGCGCAATTACCGCAAGAGCGGCGAGATGATCTGGAACGAGATGTATCTGCAGCCGCTGCGCAACGGCGAAGGACTGTTGACGCATTACGTGGGCTTCTTCCGCGATGCCAGCAGCCGGCTGCGTTCCATGGAGCGCGGCACCGAAGGACTGCCGCCCTGGCTGCGCGAAGATCGTGTCACCGGGCTTTCATCGCGCGCCTGGTTCGGTGAATTGCTGGAGCGCGAATGGCGCATCGCACGTCGCGAGGAGCGGCCGCTGACGCTGGTGCTCTTCGATGTCGATGCCCTGGGGCTGTACAACGACACCTACGGCAAGTCCGGAGGCGATGCCTGTCTGAAGCGCATCGCGCGCACGATTGCCGGTGCATTCCGGCGCGGCAGCGATGTAGTTGCGCGCTGGGATGGCGGGAGCATCGCCGTGCTCGCACCGCATCGTGACGGCACTTCGGTGGCGGGCGTCGTGGAGCATGCGCAGGCCACGGTGCGCAAGGTGGCCGAG
>DATNCK010000199.1:0-2535 GCA_035571575.1 Steroidobacteraceae bacterium
TGCCCTCCATCTTCCTGATGATGACGGCCTTCACGCGCATCGTGATCGTGCTGGCCATCCTGCGGCAGGCCATCGGCGCCGGCCAGGCGCCGCCCAACCAGGTGCTGGTGGGTCTGTCGCTGTTCCTCACCTTCTTCGTGATGGCGCCGGTGATCGATCGCATCAACACCGATGCCGTGCAGCCCTACATGGCCGGCACCATCGAGACCACCGACGCCCTGCAACGCGCCGCCGGTCCGCTGAAGCAGTTCATGCTGATGCAGACGCGGGAAAGCGACATCGCTACTTTCGTGCGCATCTCTGGCGGCAAGGGCTTCGACAAGCCCGAGGATGTGCCGCTTTCCATCCTGGTGCCAGCCTTCGCCACCAGTGAATTGAAGACCGCCTTCCAGATCGGCTTCCTGATCTTCATTCCCTTCGTGATCATCGACCTGGTGGTGGCGAGCGTGCTGATGTCGATGGGCATGATGATGCTCTCGCCGGTGCTGATCTCGCTGCCCTTCAAGATCATGCTGTTCGTGCTCGTCGACGGCTGGTCGCTGGTGATGGGTACGCTGGCTTCGAGTTTCTACAAGTAGGCGCCATGACACCCGAAACCATCATGAGTGTCGGCACCCACGCGCTCACCGTCACCCTGATGCTGGCGGCACCGATGCTGCTGGTGGCGCTGGTGGTGGGTCTGCTGGTGGGCATATTCCAGGCTGCCACGCAGATCAACGAAATGACCCTGTCTTTCATCCCCAAGCTCATCGCCATGGCGGCGACGCTGGCCTTCGCCGGTCCTTGGATGCTGAAGCTCATCGTGGGCTATACCAAAGAGCTGTTCGAAAGCATTCCGGGCCTGATCGGATAGGGCCAAACATGCTCACACTTACCAGCGGACAGATCGAAGCCTGGATGGCGGCCTATCTCTGGCCGCTGATCCGCATCGGCGCCTGTCTGATGGTGGCGCCGGTGTTCGGCGCGCGCTTCGTGCCCGGCCGCTATCGCATCGTGCTGGCCGGCTCCATCACGCTGCTGGTGGCGCCACTGCTGCCGCCCATGCCGGATGTTTCTCCCTTCTCGGGGCCAGGCATCGTGATCACCGTGCAGCAGCTGATCATCGGCGCCGCCATCGGCTTCGTGCTGCAGATCGTGTTCGATACGCTGGCCATGGGTGGCCAGCTGCTGGCCAATACCATGGGCCTTTCATTCGCGTTCAATGTGGATCCGCTGCGCGGCGCCAGCGCGCCGGTGCTGGGCCAGTTCTACACACTGATCGCCACGCTGACTTTCCTCGCCTTGAATGGCCATGTCGCCATCATCCAATGCCTGGTGGATGGTTTTCGCGGCCTGCCCGTCGGCACCGCGGGTCTGGGCACCGAGGGCTACTGGCAGATCGTCACCTGGGGCGGGCAACTGTTCCGCGGCGCGCTGATGGTGTCACTGCCGGGCCTCACCGCGCTGCTCATCGTGAACCTCGCCTTCGGCGTAGTGAGCCGCGCCGCGCCCTCACTGAACCTGTTTGCCATCGGCTTCCCCGTGACGCTGGTGGGTGGTCTGTTGATCGTGCTGGCGGGCCTGCCTTCGGTGCAGGACGGTTTCACCGCGCTGATGCGCGAGAGCCTGACCTTCGCCTCCTCGCTGATGGGTGCGAGGTAGCGCCATGGCCGAGACCGAGAGTCACGATCGCACAGAACAACCGACACAGAAAAAGCTGGACGATGCGCGGCGTGAAGGCCGCATTCCGCGTTCCCGCGATCTCACCGCCGCCGCCGTCATGGTTACTACGGGCATCGCGCTGAAGGTGATCGGCGACTCTGTGGGCGCACAGTTGGGCCGGATGATGCAGACCGGCCTGCGCATTTCGCATGAGCAGGCCTTCGATTCCAGCCAGATGGCCAGCTCCTTCAGCAATCTGGCCATGATGGCGCTGGTGGCCGTGGCGCCACTGCTGCTGATGACGATGATTGCCGCACTGGGCGCGCCGCTGGCGCTGGGTGGCTGGTCGTTCAGCTTTGCCGCGCTGTCTCCGGATTTCTCGCGCCTGAATCCGGTTTCCGGCCTGGGGCGCATGGTCTCGATCCGCAGCTGGGTGGAACTGGGCAAGTCGCTGGGGAAATTCGGCATCGTCGGCGGCGCCGCCGCCATCGTGATCTGGCTCAATACGGACGCGATGATGGGCCTGGGCCGCGAGCCCACCAATGCCGCCATCGGGCACGCCATGTCCATCACCGGCCAGGCTTTGATTGCGCTCACCGCAGCGCTGGCGCTGATCGCCGCCATCGACGTGCCCTTCCAGCTCTGGCAGTACAACCGCGAGATGCGGATGACTCGCGAGGAGATCCGCCAGGAGCACCGCGAGTCTGAGGGGTCCCCCGAGATCCGGGGCCGCATCCGCGCGCTGCAGCGCGAAATGGCCGAGCGCCGGATGATGGATGACGTGCCCAAGGCCGATGTGATCGTCGTGAACCCGACGCACTACGCCGTGGCGCTGCGTTATGACGACAAGACCATGCGCGCCCCGACCCTCGTGGCGAAGGGTGTGGATCACAT
>DATNCK010000200.1:0-4776 GCA_035571575.1 Steroidobacteraceae bacterium
CACCTGCCGGCCGTTGGCGTCCAGCGCATTGGCATTGGTGCCCACGACGATCACCTGGCCGGCAGCATTGCGTGCCGGCAGGAAGTCATTCACGCCGTTGCCGTCCTTGTCGTAGCCGAGCTGGATGCCGCTGTTCTGCGCATACAGCGCCTGGCCCGTCGAGTTGAAGGCGCGGAAAGTGTTGGCGGGGGCATAGCCGGGAATGGTCACGCCGGTGATGTTCACTGCGCCGCCCGGGGTGTCGATGATCTTCACGCGCACGCGCTGGAAGCCCGCCTCACCGAAGAATTTCAGCGATTCGCTGATCTCCCGATGCACCTCGATGAAGCTCTGGTAGCGGTCTTCATCGGCATTGGCGCTGGTGCCGATTGGCACATTCTCCTGGCACAGCGAGGGGTAGCTGACGCCCAGCCGTGTGACGGGAGCGCCGGAGGTGTTGGCGGAAGGCGCGAACGTCGCACAAGCCGGATCGCCGATATTGGTGGCGGCGCCCGCGACCGCACCTGCGGCGTTGCGGTTGGGGATGCTGTAGTTCATCGGCCAGCCGTTCTGGCGGAACGCGGCGTCGATGCCGGAACGCTTGCGCCATATTTCATAGGTGTCGATGACGAAAGGGTCGCGCTTGAAATGCTCGAATGCGATGGTGACGCCGCCATTCTCGCCCTGCGATCCCCACAGGGCCGACAGGCGGTTGTCGATGGTGTGCCCGTATTCACGCATGTCACCCATGGCCTGCACTTCGAACCCATCGAAATCGCGACGCGTGCGGAAGTTCGCCACACCACCCACGGCATCTGAGCCGTACAGTGACGAAGCGCCGTCCTTCAGGATGTCGATGCGCTCGATGGCGATCTGCGGCACCAGTGAATTCACATCGACGTTGCCGACTGTGACGGCATCGCGTGCCACGCGGCGGCCATTGAGCAGCACCAGTGTGGCAGCAGAACCGAGGTTGCGCAGATTCAGACTGCCGGAACCATTGGCCGAACCCGTTCCACGGCCGACGCCGAAATTCGTGTTGAAGCTGTAGGGCAGCTGCGTGAAGAAGTCGGCGACCGTGCGCGGCGCGTGCGCCTCGAAGTCATCCTTGGCGATTTCCTGCACCGGTGAGGCCGGAGTAAATCCCTCGCTGCGGCGGATGAATGTGCCGGTGACGACGAACTCATCGATGCTGGCGGTGTCCCTGGCGCCGGTTTCCTGGGCAACCGCCATCGGGATGGGGCCCGCCAACAGCAGGAGGCCGGACGCGGTAACGATCGGGGGCAGTTTCATATCATTCCTTCAGGTAGTGGTGACCATGAACGTGTAGAAGTACGTTGACGCGGTGGATGGTGCCGCCGAGAATCCACGTAAGCGCTTGCATTTCGGGGTGTGACGATGCGCATCAAGAAACTGATTCTCTCCTTGCTGGTTGTAGCT
The DNA here is from genome assembly GCA_035571575.1 of Steroidobacteraceae bacterium. GTDB lineage: Bacteria > Pseudomonadota > Gammaproteobacteria > Steroidobacterales > Steroidobacteraceae > ZC4RG30. The sequence goes on from DATNCK010000200.1 coordinate 1,420, forward strand.
GCGGCAACGGCGTCGGCTCATCATTCGACCGCCAACTTCGACAAGGGCAAGGAGCAGACGATCACCGGCACGGTGAAATTCTTCGGCTTCGTCAACCCGCACTCTTTCATCGACATGGACGTCAGCGACGCTGCCGGCAAAACCGAGCTCTACAAGGTGTTTGCGCCCGGCCGTGTCCTCCTGGCGCGCTACAACTGGAAGCCCGGCGACATGAAGGCCGGCGACAAGGTCACCGTGACGGGCAACCCGGACCGCACCGACCCTCATTTCATGTACCTGCTGCGCGTGAAGTTCGCGAACGGCAAGGAATGGGTCCGCGGGCAGGAGATCCCCGAGTAGCCGCGCTGCCGCGCGGCGCGAGCGATCACTTGCGCCATGGCACCGTGCTCGGTGAGCCCTGCAGGTTCTGGTCCCAGATGTCCTGCTGGCACAGGTATTCGCCCACGGCGATATCGGGCGACCACTTGTAACGCATCGTCATCTTCACGGGGGCGGTGAACACCACAGGATCGATCAGGGTGATCTCGTTGCGCAGCTGTTTGTTGCCTGCATCGTCCTTGCCCATGGACCAGCGCTCGACGATGCGCCGTGCGTTGCTGACGGGCGGATTTCCCGAAGGCAGGCCGGCACCCTCTCGACGGATCATGTCGGTCTCCACCACGAGGATGTCGCCTTCCCAGTGACCGATCGATCTGCCCATGGCGCTGGGCAGCGCTTCAAAAGTGTTCCGGGCGCGGCCGATGGGAATGCGCCGCAGGCTGCCGAACACCTCGTGGAAGATGGTGACGCGATCCGCGGTGAACAGCACCTCGAAGGGATACTGCGCGATCAGCCGCGCCGGCCAGGGCATGGCTTCGGCGATGCATGAGGCATTGGTATCGTCGACTGTGGCATCGACGGGGCCGTATTCAGCCAGCCACTTGTCACGCGCGGCAGCCGCATCAGCCCGCAATGGCCACTGTGAGGGTGTGCGGTCGCTGCGCTTGCTGTCAGGCAACCACACGCCAGCCATCTCGCGTGACACGGCAGGATGCGCGGCTTGCAGCAGCGGGGCGATTGCCAGCATCGTTCCAGCCAGCAGCATCACCATGGCAAGGCGGGGGCGGTTCATCGGGCAGCCCCTTTGCGTGCGGCCGCATGTTCGCGCAGGCGATGCCGCCAGATCTGGTCAATCCACAAACGCTCCGAGCACTGTCCTTCGGTGAGCCGGGCATCGGGTGCCCAGGCGAAGACGCGCTTGAGGCGCAGCGGAGCCGTGAAGGTTCCCGGGTCTTCGAGCACGATGTCGTCCACCAGCAGTGGGCCGCGTTTCGCATCGCGCTCCAGGTGCCAGTGCTCCTTCACACGCAGTCCACCGGAATGCGAGAGGCCACTGGCGTTGAGGATGGCCTGGGGTTCGAGTTCCACGGTTTCGACTTCCAGTGCCTCTCCCTGCCATCGGCCGCTGGACGTGCCCAGCCAGGTGGGCAGACGATCCGCGTCGGCGCGGGGCAGCGGTTTGCCCAGATATACGCGCCGCGTCTCGGCGTTCAGCAGATTCGGCTGGAACACGAAGTACACCCGATCCGCGGTCTGCAGTACTTCCAGCGCACTGGTGCCCGACAGCGTGTTGCGCGGCGTGCCCAATGGCATGCAGAAGGAAGCAGGTTCGTCCCGGTCCGGATCGTAGGCCGCATAGCGCTTGCGCGCGGCGTCGGTCAGCGGCAGCGGCTCGGGCCAGGGGGTGGACAGCGATTCCACGGGCAGCCAGATACCGGAAATATCCGGCGGCGCGGCAGCGGCCGACAACGATACCCCTGCCGCGGCCAACACCATTGCCAGGCCGCCGAGGCGCCCCCACGCGCATCGCATCTTCTAGAACCCCCAAAATGCCGCAGCTCTCGAAGAGCCAGGCTAATTCGTTGTCGTCAATTGAATCTCAGCGGCACTCGCAGCGCGCCGATCTCAGGAAACCGTGTCGGCATGATATCGCCAGCCAGGGTAAAACCGCGCGGTGTATGCGCCAGCAGCTCTTCCAGCGCCACGCGCATCTCGAGCCGCGCCAGGGGTGCGCCAGGACACATATGCGGTCCGCGGCCGAATGCCACGGATTCCTTCATGTTGGGACGATCGAGCCGGAAGCTCGATGCATCCTGGAACACCTCTTCGTCACGATTGGCCGACGCATAAACCAGTGCGATGGGCTCGCCGGCTGGAATGGCGCGGCCCCGCACGGTCACGTCGGTGGTAGCCGTACGCGCAAAGCCACGGTATGGCGTGTAAAGCCGCAGAAATTCCTCCGTGGCCGCCTCCGAGAGTTCCGGATGCTCGCGCAGATGCTGCTGCAGCTGCTGGTCGCGCGACAGGTGCACGGCAATGGAGCCGATCATCACCGTGGGCGCAATGATGCCGACCACCAACACCTGGCGGATGGTGCCGACTATCATCTCTTCGGGCAGAGGCTGACCGTCCACCCTGGCTGCGAGCAGCGAGCTGGTGGCGTCCTGGTCCACAGGCAGCGGTCGCGCCTTGCGATCGGCAATGACGGCGCGGGCCATTTCGTAGAGCTTGAGGCTGGTCTCTTTGGTGGCCACCTCGTCATTCGACTGCACCGCGACGTTGTAGCGACGTCCCACTTCAGCCAGCTGCGCCGATTGCTCGGGTCGCAGGTTCATCCATGCGTTGAATACGAGGATGGGAAGGCGGGAGGAGAATTCTTCGCAGATGTCGCCGCCGCCCTGGATTGCCATGCGTCCTAGCAGTTCGCGCGAGATGCGGCGGATCTCCGGTTCGAAGCGCGCCACACGTTGCGGAGCCAGCAGCGGCGAAAGCGCGCGCCGATAGGGGGTGTGCTCCGGCGGATCTAGGTGCAGAGGGGGACGTCGCCCGGTGAAGGCCACCTTGGGCACCACATTCTGTTTCGAGGTGATGTAAGTGTCGCTGTCGGCAGCAGCGCGGACCACATCTGCATGCTTCATCAGCGCCCAGAACCCGCCCCAGGCATTGCTGTGGGCCACGGGGCACTCGCGGCGCAGCCGCGCGTAGTCGGCATGCGGACTGTCGAAGTCCTCGGGCGCCAGTGGGTCAAAATCCTGAGACATGACCGAAAAGTATAGTTTTCAGTGAAAGCGCTTGCATGGCTTTTTTTCCGCCGCAGAGAATGGTGCACTGTACCTTCATGAATCGCGCCAAGTCCTCGATCCCGAAACTCGACGATGTCGCCCACCGGGCGGGCGTATCCACTGCAACGGTTTCACGCTATTACAACAGTCCGGCCATGGTGGCCCCGGCTACTGCCGCGCGCATCCGTGCCGCCATCGACGAAATGGGTTACGTCCCCAATCTGCTGGCCGGAGGCCTGGCCTCGAACCGCAGCCG
>DATNCK010000201.1:0-6115 GCA_035571575.1 Steroidobacteraceae bacterium
GACAGCTTCACCAATGGGCTGGCACGTGAGGTCGGCGCCGAAGGCATTCGCGTGAATGCAGTTTCGCCAGGGCCCATCGTCACCGAGATGCATCGGCCCGGCAGGCTCGAGACCGTGGCCAAACGCGCGCCTCTGCAGCGCGCCGGAACACCGGAAGAAGTGGCGGAAGCCGTATTGTTTCTGACTTCCGACGCCGCCTCGTACATCAATGGAGCAAACCTGTCCGCCTCCGGCGGGCTGTGAATCACTGGGAGCAAGCATGAGCACTGTCACACCCCTGCGCCGCGTACCACTTCTGTTGCTGGCGGCGGCGTCCATCGCCTTGCTGTTGCCGGCATCGCGGCTCGGCGCGGCGGAATCCGCGCCACAACTGGCGCGTCTTGAGGGCAGTCTCGCGGCCGCCGAAGGTGTGCGTGCCGTGAAGCGCTTGCAGAATGCCTATGCCCACTACCAGGACCAGGGCCAGTGGGCTGATGTGGCCGATCTGTGCACGGACGACGTCACAATCGAGTTTGGCACCACCAAGCTCAAGGGCAAGGCCGGCCTGCAGCATTACCTGATGCAGAAGGCCGGTCGCACCCAGGCGGGACTCGCCGCCGGTCAGCTCAACACGCATTTCGTGCTGCAACCCATCGTCAATCTGGGCGCCGACGGGCGCACCGCCAAGGGTGCGTGGCATGAGATCTCGCTGTTCGGCCGATACCAGAAGTCGGCGGACTGGAACGGCGGCATCTACGAGAACGAGTACGTACTCGACAAGGACGTATGGAAGATCAGCCACATTCACTTCATCGAGCAGTACAACGGCACCTACGATGACTACGGCCACAAGGCGCCGCCGAAGTGGAACATCCCGTACCACTTCGAGGCCCTGCATCTGGGGATCACGGTGCCCGAGTCGGCGGCTGCCGCACTGGCAGCCAGGGCAGCTGCCGCGCCGGATGCGCAGCGCTACGCGGATCTGGATCGCCGCGCCATGGCGCTCAACGATGAGACCGAAGTGCTGAACCTCCAGCATGCCTTCGGCTACTACCTCGACCGCAAGCTGTATGACGATGTGGCGGATCTGTTCGCCGCAGACGGTTCGCTCGACTTCGCGTCGCGAGGCGCCTATGTGGGTCGCGACCATATCCGCAAGGCACTCGAGACTTTCTTCGGTGCGACGCCCCTGGCCCGGGGCGAGTTGTTCGATCACATCATGATGGACCCGGTGGTGACCGTGGCGGCAGATGGCACGCGGGCCGCTGCGCGCAGCACGCAGCTGGCGCAACTGGGCATCAACCACAATTACGCACGCTGGGAGATCGGCGTCTACGAGAACCAGTTCGTGAAGCAGGACGGCAAGTGGAAGCTCGCCGCCGTGCGCTACTTCCCACGCATGATCACCGACTACGATCTGGGGCCGCGCGTGGACGCCAAGCCATTGCCTACTCCGAGCGCGCTGATTGCGCCGGATCGTGCGCCGGGACGCTATGCCGCCTATCCATCGCTGCAGTACGTGGGCCAGCACTTCGCCCATCCGGTGACTGGCCGGACTGCCCGCATCGGCGGTCCGGTCGTGCCCATCGAACTGCTGTCGTCGGCGCGCAGGTCCGCCGGCAAGGGCGGTGCTGTTGCCGCCAATGGTCCAGTCACCACGCAGCAGCTCTCGGCGCTGCAGCGTCGTATTGCGGTGGCCACCGGTGTCGACGCCGTGGAAAATCTCAACAGCTCCTACGGCTATTACATCGATGAATCGGACTGGAACTCGATGGCTGATACCTATTCGGTTACCCAGGGGGCCAAGGAACTCACCGGCGTCGGCACCTATGTCGGACGCGAACGCATCCGCAAGTCACTGACCTTGCGAGGCCCGGCTGGTGGGCGTACCGCGAATTTCTTCACCATCCACCAGCTGACGCAGCCGGTGATCCATGTGGCGGACGATGGACTGACCGCGAAGGCGCGGCTGCGCCTGTTCCAGGCCGGCGGCAATGCCGATGGTTCGTCGGGTTCATGGATCGGCGGTATCTACGAGAACACCGCCGTGTTCGAGAACGGCGAGTGGAAGTTCGGCATCCAGGACCTGCATCACCTGTTCAATGCCTCGTACCGCAATGGATGGGCGCGGGTAGGTGCGGGAGGGGGATCGCTGACCGGTCGTGCCGCTTCGCCGCGTGACCAGCGCGGTGGTGGCATCACGCAGGGATTGGGGGGTGCTTCGACCACCGGCAACTGGAGCAAGGATTTTCCGGCCGATCGCAAGATCCGTGCGCGGCAATACGCCTTTCCCGAGATCACCGAGCCGGCGTTCCACTATGTGAATCCCGTGTCGGGACGCAGGCCCGCGGAACTGCTGCCGTAGTCAGGCCACCCACACCGTCTGCGCATTGCAAAGTTCGAGCATGCCGGCGCGGCCCAGTTCGCGCCCATAGCCTGAGAGCTTGACGCCACCTACTGGCAGTCGCGGGTCGGAGGCGGTGACGCTGTTGATGAACACACCGCCGACGGCCAGGTCGCGGGCCATCGCGCGGCCGCGATCCAGATCGCGAGTCCACAGCATGGCAGACAGACCGAACGCCGAGTCATTGGCGATGGCCACTGCCTCATCGGCGCTGCGCGCAGTGAGCATTGCGGCGACTGGCCCGAACACTTCCTCGGCTACGACGGGCATCTGCTTCGTGACGCCACCTACGACGGTGGGCGCGTAGAACCAGCCGCTTCCATCGAGGCGCGAACCGCCAGTGATGACGCGCGCGCCTTGTTGCACTGACGCGTGCACCTGAGCTTCCAGCTGTTCGCGCAGATCCGCGCGCGCCATTGGGCCCATCTGCGTGCCGCTCTGCAGTGGATCACCGCAGCGCAGGGCCGCCGCTGCCGCAGCGAAGCGTTGAGTGAATTCCTCGGCGATGGATTGCTCGACGATGAAGCGCTTCGCCGCGAGACACACCTGGCCGCAATTGGTGAATCGTGCGCGCACGCCCGCCGCGATTGCCGCATCCAGATCGGCGTCCGCGAGCACGATGAAGGCGTCGGAACCTCCCAGTTCGAGCACGGACTTCTTGCAAACGGCGCCAGCCTGCGCCGCCACCTTTGCGCCCGCACCGGGACTGCCGGTGAGGGCGACCGCGGCAACGCGGGCATCGGCAATCACCTTGCCGATAGCCGGCACCGGAGCGTGCAGATTCTGGAACAGGCCCTGTGGTGCACCGGCCGCCGCGATGAGCTGCGCCACCTGAGTGGCGCAGCCCTGCACATTCGGCGCGTGCTTCATGAGAACGGTGTTGCCGGCCATCATCGCGGCGGCGGCGCAGCGGAAGATCTGCCAGACGGGGAAGTTCCACGGCAGGATGGACAGCACCACCCCCAGCGGCCGATGCGCGACGTAGCTGCTGCGCGCCTGGGTCGCCACCATCTCGTCGGCCAGCCAGACCGGTGCCTGCTCGGCGACATATTCACAGTTCCACGCCGATTTCTCGACCTCGGCCTCGGCCTCGGCCAGCGGCTTGCCCATCTCCAGCGTGATGTTGCGGGCCAGCGAACTCTTGTTCTGGCGCAGCTGCGCTGCGATGCTCCGCAACAGGGCAGAGCGCGCTGGCAGTGGCTGGCTGCGCCAGGGGCCCGCCGTGCGATGCGCGGCTTCCAGCGTGCGTTCGATCTGCGCCGCATCAGCCAGCGGCCAGACGGCGAGCTGCTCACCCGTTGCCGGATTGACGGATGTGGTGGCGCTGTCGCGCGCGGATTCCTGCATGATCGGACCTCGTGCTATGGTTCGAGGAATAATAAGCGAACTTAAAACGATCGGGGCGCAGCGCGTGGAAACCTACAGCACCGCAAACGTACCGCGCGCCACTCGGGCCGCCTACTGGAACTCCGTGTATGCGACTCGCCTCGCGCATGTCACATTCAATCCGGTGGATCCGACCGACTTCGAAGCCGAGCTGCGCATGGGCAGCATCGGGCCGCTGGGCATTGCGCGCATCACTTCCAAACCCACCGACATCGAACGCAATCGTGCGCACATCAGTCGCGGCGGCGCGCGCCTGTTCTCATTCCTGCTGTTGGCGCGTGGTTCGGGTGTCTTCGAGCACTGCGGCCACGCCGCGGCGCTCAGGCCCGGTGACTTCACGCTCTGTGACAATGCCGCGCCGCATCGCCTGCACAGTGTCGATTCGACCGAGCTGATCGTATTGCGCGTCACGCCTGAGGTGATGCGCGAGCATCTGCCGAATCCGGAGCTGTGGTGCGGCATGCGATTGCCGGGTGATTCAATGTTCGCCTCCGCGGCGGGCAACATGGTGCGCGATGTATGTCGGCGCGTGGATGCGGGTGTGCCCGATCGCTACGCGCGTACCGTCGCTGCCAATCTGCTCGACGTGCTGGCCACTTCCATGGGCGTGACCTTCGATGTGCCGGGGTCGGCCACCTCGGTGGTCGCACGGCGCATTCAGGCGCAGCGCCACGTGGAGATGCATCTGCGCGATCCGGAACTGGCGCCGCCTGCCGTAGCCCGTGCTTTGCATATTTCACCGCGCTACCTGCGCATGTTGTTCGAGGGCGAGCGCGAATCGATTGCCTGCTACATCCTGCGGCGACGGCTCGAGGAATGCGCGCGGGCGCTGGCCAATCCGCTGCAGCAGGGGCGCACCATCACGGAGATCGCCTTCGCCAATGGCTTCAACAGCGCCGCGCATTTCACGCGTACTTTTCGCGAGCAATACGGCACCACACCGTCCGGGTTCCGGCGCCAGAGCGGCAGCCTGGAATAACTTCCTCGCCGGACATCCAGCGCTTCCGCGGAGGCGAAGTGTGGCCGGTCCTGCCATGTGAGCGTGTCGGGAATCCTTGAGGCACAAGACGGCAAAGATGCAGATACCTGGTCGACCGATTGCCCTGCAGTTGCCGCGCAAGCTGGCCTTTGGCGCAAATTGTCTGGCGGGAGCCGCGGAATGGATCGCCGGCCTCGACCCGAAGGCCGTGCTCATCGTCACCTCGCCGCAGGTGCGGGCGCTGTGCGAGCCCCTCGCCGAAGCGCTGCGCGTGCAGGGCCGCAGGGTGGGCATCTGGGCTGAGCTGCAGCAGGAACCGCATGTGGATGATCTGGTGCGTGGCCTTGCGGCGGCGCGCGACATCCATGCCGAACTCATCGTGGGCCTGGGCGGCGGCAGCGCCATGGACGTGGCCAAGCTGATCGCCGCACTGCTCGACGGGCGGCAGAAGATCGGCGAGGTATTCGGCATCGGCAACCTGCGTGGCCGCAGCACGCCGCTGGTGTGCGTGCCGACCACCTCTGGCACGGGTAGCGAAGTGTCGCCCATCGCCATCGTGCAGGATTCCGCGGATGGTCTTAAGAAGGGCGTGATCAGCCCACATCTGGTGCCCGATGCGGCCTTTGTCGATCCGGTGCTGACCGTGGGAATGCCGCCCGCAGTGACGGCATCGACAGGCCTCGATGCGCTCACGCATTGCATCGAGGCCTATGCGAACCGTCAGGCGCATCCTCTCGTAGATACCTGGGCGCTGGAGGGGATTCGCCGCATCGCGCGCAGCCTGCCCGCAGCGGTGGCCAGTGGCGGCGATCTGGCCGCGCGCAGCGATGTGTCGCTGGGCAGCATGTACGGCGGCATGTGCCTGGGGCCGGTGAATACCGCCGCCGTACACGCGCTGGCCTATCCGCTGGGCAGCGATTTCAATGTCGCACACGGCACTTCCAATGCGGTGCTGCTGGCGCATGTGCTGGAGTTCAACTTGCCGGCGGCGACACAGCGCTATGCCGACATTGCGCTTGCGCTGGGCGTGCCCGAAGAGGGTTCAGCCGAGGACATGGCGGCGGGTGGTCTGGAATTCATCCGCCAGCTCAACAGGCGCTGCGGCATTCCGGCGCATATCTCCGAGCTGGGCGTGCCGGACTCCGCCATAGACCGCATGGCCGACTCTGCGCTCACCGTGCAGCGCCTGCTGGCACAGAACCCGCGCACGGTCACGCTGCAGGACGCACGCGACATCTACCGGCGCGCGTTCTAAGGCGTTTTGCGCGTGTCATCACCGTTCAACTGGTACCGGCAGGCCGACGCGCGCGTGAGACGTGTGTTCTGGACCTGTTCGGTGGCCTGGGCGCTGGACTCCATGGACGCGC
>DATNCK010000202.1:0-3810 GCA_035571575.1 Steroidobacteraceae bacterium
GGCGAGCAGCTGATTGGCAAGGAGGTCTGCTTCGCGGCGTGATTCGCGCCCGGCGCCGATCTGGTCAGCCAGCCGGCGCAGATTCTCGACCAGCACGATGCGCAGCGTGATGGCCACAGCCCACAGTTCGCCGATGGTCAATGGCTGGACGCGCTGATAGGCAGTGACGAAGCTGCACAGCGTGTCGGCATCGAAAAGGCTGTCCGTGTGGGCGACATAGGCCCAGGCCAGGCCCATTATCCGCGGGTAACCGGCGAACGGTCCGTTCGCGAGCTTCGGCAGTTGCCGGTAGTAGCCGGGCGAGAGGTCGTCGCGGATCTCGCGGATCTGTGCTTCCACAAGGTGGTAGTTGTCGAGCAGCCATTCTGCGGCGGGTACCACCGCGCTTCCGTTCTCGACTTCCCGTGCGGTGGCCCGGTAGGCGGCGAGCAGCGCCGTTGCGTTGCTCCTCAGGCGCGTGTGCAGCGAAGGAACAGTTGGCGGAGTCGAAGTGACCGACTGCGCCGCGGCCAGCGTCTGCGCATGCTGTTCCAGGCGTTCCGCGCCGAACAGCTCCTCACGTATCGGCGACGTGCCGCTCCATACCGAGTGGTGCCGGCCGGATTTGCCGCGTAGCAGTTTGCAGATGCGACTACGGAGCAGACGCGCGGTCTGCTTCAAGGTCGCAGACGTCTGGGTGCCCGGAACTCGGTGAAGGAGGCGTCTGATTTGCAGTGCGGCAGTTCATCGACCCGGCCGCCTGCGCCTTCCCAGCGCTCAAGATCTGACCGGGGATCATGTGGCGGGTACATCGATTCAGTCTCCACGTCGACGCGCCACGCAGGCTTCGCCGCTGCGGTCGTAGCCATCGATGCAGCGCCAGTCGTTGCCGGAAAAGTTCAGTTGGGCATTGGCCGGAAGTTGGATCAACCGACAACCGACAGTCTGCCTGCTGTAGCCGCGCTCGCACTTCCACTCGTGGCCGCTGTCGTCAAGATAGCCGTTGGCCGGCACGACCACAGCCGTGCAATCATCGTTCTGTTTGAGGAATCCGCGCTCGCACTCCCACTCGTCCCCGGATCGCGTCAGGAAGCTGTGTGCCGGAAGCTTCACGATCGCGCATTCATTGCCTGCGACGCGAAACCCGCGATTGCACTTCCAGCCCTGTCCATATAGAGAATTGACGGGATAACCATTTGACGGGATTTTTACCTGCATGCAGCGCGCATCGACACGCTGGAAGCCGCGGTTGCAAAGCCACTCGCCGCCAGAAGAGCTCAGGTAGGCGTTGGGGGGTGGCGCCACCGCCACGCAGACATCACTCCTGCGCTGAAATCCGTAATCGCAGCTCCAGTGGGCGCCATAGTCACTTGCATGCGCGTTGGAAGGGGGCGCCGCTGGCTGCTCGGCACCCGCTGCGGCGCTGCAGAACAGCGACGCCACTGCAAAGGCCGCAAGGAGCGTCGCCGCTGATGCAGCAAGTCGGGCGTTGATCATGTTGTTCACGCTCAGCAGTCCGTGGGGCTACAGAATGCAGAAGCCTGGCGGAATTCTCTGTGCGAAGGCGTACATAGGAGGTTTCCGATGCCGTAGGCTTGCCGCCACCGTACCCGGAGGAATCCCGCCATGCCTTCCATCCAGTCTCCGCAGCGCAATCAGCTGCTGGCGGGCCTGTCGCGGCAGGAGGCGGATCGCATATATCCGCATCTGAAGCTGGTTTCGCTGCCGCTTGGAAAAGTACTGTACGAGCCCGGAGATCCTCAGGGCAGTGTCTACTTTCCCACCGACTGCATCGTGTCGCTTCTATACGTGCTGGAAGATGGCGCATCGGCGGAGATCGCAGTGGTGGGCAATGAAGGATTGATCGGAATCAGCTTGTTCATGGGCGGAGAAACCACGCCCAGTCGCGCCGTGGTGCAGAGCGCCGGACATGCTTATCGCCTCCTCGGGCCGTTGCTCAAGGAGGAGTTCTATCGCAGTGGCGACATGCAGCTGCTGCTGCTGCGCTACACCCAGTCATTGATCACGCAGATGGCGCAGACGGCAGTGTGCAATCGCCACCATTCCGTAGATCAACAGCTGTGCCGCTGGCTGCTGCTCTCCCTGGATCGCCTGGAGGGCAATGTGCTCTCGATGACGCAGGAGTTGATCGCAAATATGCTCGGCGTGCGCCGCGAAGGTGTGACCGAGGCTGCCGGACGCCTGCAGAAACTGGGAGTCATCCGCTACTCGCGCGGCAGGATTGCCGTGCTGAAGCGGGAGAAACTGGAAGCGCTGTGCTGCGAGTGCTATGCAGTAGTCAAAAAGGAAACCGACCGGCTACGCACCTTTTCCAGCCTCTGATGCGTGTTCACCCTCGCAGGTCCAGCGAGGTGCCGGACGCGCGGTGAAGCGGAGCATTTGCCGCCTGATTGGTTGATCCCTGATCGTTGCTGATCAGCACCTCAACCCGGCGATTCTGCTGTCGCCCGACGACGGACTCATTGCTGGCGACCGGGCGGGCTGAACCTCTGCCGACGCTCACCAGCCTGGTGGCATCTATGCCGTGCGCCACGAGATAGGAGTGCACCGATTCCGCGCGTCGCAGCGACAGGTCCTGGTTGCCGAAATCCATGCCCGAACTGTCCGTATACCCTTCGATCAGTCCAGTGCGGGCCCGGTACTTCACCAGAAAGGCGGCGAGTCGGTCCAGATTGCTCGCAGCGCTCGAATCCAGTTCGTCGCTGTCTGTGGCAAAGAGGATGTCCGCCGTCAGGGCCATGCCGCGCGCGGCGGTTGCCGGCCGCTGTGCAGAGGAGAGTGTCCGCGGCCTCGCGAGGTGGTCGGTGGCATTGGCCACCAGGCGCAGGCCCACAGATTGAAATTCGTGGTGCTGCACAGGGTGGGTCTCGTCCATGGCGCTATATACCAGACGGCGCCGGCGGCGTATGTACGGCGGCGAACATAGGTGAAAAGGGCTTGATTGGCGATCCGTCGCCGCTGCGCGCTGCAGGAAACGGCGGCGAGCCATCGTCGCTGATCCCGGGTGGCGGCATGGACCTGTGTTTCGGTGAATTGAGGCCGAAGAATTTCAGATACTCCCGGGCACTGCTCGATGCGATGTGGCAGTCGAACAGCCTGCGCGCCATGGCGCGCCGTGTGTCGAATGCCCGACGCTGAGGGTCTGCAAAGAATCTGCGCAATGCGTCAGCGAACGCCTCGGGCCGGTCAGCGTCCACCACCGTTCCCAGCAGTGGCGACTGGATGATTTCCTCCATGGCGCAGGACGCATTCCGGGCAATCACATATGTGCCGGTGACCATCGCCTCGATCATTACCGCGGGATACCCCTCATAGCGCGATGTCAGCAGCATGACCTCGGCCTCCGCCATGTAGGGGGAGGAGTCGGCGACGGCGCCGACGAAGCTCACGCGATCATCGATGTCGAGCTGCGCGGCGAGTCGTTGCAGCTTCGGCAGCAGCTGGCCATCCCCGACGATAGCCAGTGTCACCGGCAGGTTCTTCAGCAGCGCCACGCTGCGCAGGATGAGTTCAAAGTTCTTCTGCGGCACCAACCTGCCAACGGCGCAGATGTGCCAGGGACGTCGCCTGACCCAATGGTTCTGCGGCCATCGGTCGTTCAGCGCATCGGGTAAAGCCTGGGCACGCCTCGGTAGTCCGACCGAGTGTTCATCGTGACTCAGCAGCCGCGGAGACAACGCAGTGATGCCGGCCACTCTTCCGAGCCGCATGCGCGTGACCAGGCCGAAGATCGCATTGCCAATCCATGGACGATCGGCGCGCCACAAAGGGTTGCTGATCTTGGCGAATATCGGGACGGCGTCATGGGTA
>DATNCK010000203.1:0-11412 GCA_035571575.1 Steroidobacteraceae bacterium
TCGTCTCGCTGATCGCCTTTCTGATCAGCGTGATCGTGGCCTACCTGTCGGCCAGCCAGCTGCGCAACTATGGCGCCGACATCTACGTGGTGGATCTGATCACCGTCGGCGTGCTGCGCGAACTCGGCGTGCTGCTGACGGCGATCATTGTGGCGGGCCGCACCGGCAGCGCCTTCGCCGCCGAGCTGGGCTCGATGAAGCTCAACGAAGAGGTGGACGCGCTGGAGGCCACGGGCGTCGATCCCATCGAGACGCTGGTGCTGCCGCGTATCGTGGGGCTGGTCATCGCACTGCCGCTGCTGACTTTCATCGCCGACATCATCGGCATGATCGGCGGGGCGCTGCTGTGCCAGACGCTGCTGGACATGCCGCTGCAACAGTTCATCAGCCGCGCCAACGAGGCGATTGCACCCACCACTTTCTGGGCCGGCCTCATCAAGGCGCCGGTGTTCGCGCTGCTGATTGCACTCGCCGGCACCTTTCGCGGCCTGCAGGTGCGCGGCTCCTCGCGCGAGCTGGGCCGGCTGACCACCGTGGCGGTGGTGCAGGCCATCTTCCTGGTGCTGCTGGCGGATGCGCTGTTCGCCGTGCTCTATATGAAAATCGACTTCTGATGGCTGCAACGAATTCCGATCTGGCGGTGGATGTGCGTGGCGTGGTGAACCGCTTCGGCCGCCAGCTGGTGCACGATGGCCTCGACATGCAGGTGCGGCGCGGGGAGGTGTTCGGCATTCTCGGCGGCTCAGGCAGTGGCAAGTCGGTGCTGCTGCGAACCATTCTGGGATTGCGCCGTCCGCAGGCCGGGCAGGTGCTGGTCGAGGGGGTGGACATGGCGCAGCTGTCGGGCGACGCGCTGCGGGCGGCCAAGGCACGCTATGGCGTGACCTTCCAGAATGGCGCGCTGTTTTCCTCACTGACGGTGCGCGAGAACATCCAGCTTCCCATGGTCGAGCATCTGCGGCTGCCGCGCGATGCCATGGATGAGCTGGCGCGGCTGAAGCTGCGACTTGTAGGACTACCGGACGATGCGGCCGAGAAATATCCTTCACAGCTATCGGGTGGCATGGTCAAGCGCGCGGCACTGGCCCGCGCGCTGGCGCTGGATCCGCACCTGCTGTTCCTCGATGAGCCCACATCGGGCCTCGACCCTATCAGTGCCGCTGCCTTCGATGACCTGATAGCCTACCTGCAGCAGGAGCTGCATTTGACTGTGGTGATGATCACGCACGATCTGGACACGATCTTTCGCATCTGTGCGCGGGTGGGCGTGATCGTCGACCGCCACATGGTGCAGGACGAGCGCGCGCGCATCGTGAACCATCCGCATCCGTGGATTCAGGCTTATTTCCACGGCACACGCGCTGCGCGCTTTGCCGCATCGGAAGGAGGCGCGCATGGAGCGTGATGCCCACTACACCGCCGTCGGGGCCTTCGTGATCCTGGTGGCGGTGATGGCCGGCCTGTTCGTGTACTGGTATTCGGAAGGGCGCGATCGGCGCAGCTATGTGCCCTATGAAATCTATTTTCAGGGCAGCATCACCGGATTATCCGAGGGCGGCTCGGTGCGCTATCTGGGCGTGGAAGTGGGCAAGGTGCGGCGCATCCGGCTGGATCCGCGCAGTGCCGAACGCGTGCAGGTGGTGGTGGATATCGACCAGTCTGCGCCGGTCTCGAAGAGCACCACCGCAGAGCTGTCGTCACTGAGTCTGGCCACCGGCCTGCTGTACATCGACCTGCAGCAGAACACCCGGGGTCGCGAAGTGCTGCCGGCCGTGCCCAGCGAGCGTTATCCGGTGATCAGCACGGTTCGTTCCACCTTCGACACCTTTCTCTCGAGCCTGCCCGATCTGGCAGGCAGCGTGGCGGTGCTGCTGGAACGCGCACAGGAAATCTTCTCACCGGAGAATTCGCAGGCGCTGGCCGACATGGTGAAGAACCTGCACGAAGTCAGCCGCGGCCTGCCGGCCACCATGCAGCGCGTGGATTCGCTGTTGGGCAGCATGAAGAGCACCAGCGATGAAGTGCGCAACCTGGCGGCGCAACTGAAGAGTTCGACAGCCGATCTCACGCCGCAGATCCAGCAGCTCGCAGATCGGCTGAATGGCACTGCAGCGCATCTGGAGCAGGCGAGTCGCGGCATCGAAACCTTCGTCGCCGACAATCGCGCCGGCATCTCGCAGTTCACGCAGGATGGACTGCCGCAACTGCAACGTACGCTGGAAGAGGCGCGTAGCGCTGCCGAGGCCTTCCAGGAACTGTCGCGCAGCCTGAAAGAGAATCCCTCGCAGTTGCTGTACCAGCCCGCGCCACGCGGCGTGAAGGTGAAGAAATGAAATGCGCCGCTTTCATGGGTCTTGCGCTGGTGCTCGCCGGCTGCGGTGGCTTGCGCAGCAAGGGCGAAGCGGAGCAGCTCTATGTGCTGCATGCCGCTGCGGGCACCCCGGGCGTCACGGCTGTGCCGGGTGTGCTGCGTGTGGCGCGGCCTGATGTACAGCCGGGCCTCGACACCAATCGCATTGCACTGATGCGCGCCGGCAATGAACTGGACTACTTCGCGGACAGCAGCTGGGGTGCTGCACTGCCGAGGGTGTTGTCGGCGCTGGCGACGGAGTCACTGGCCCGTTCGGGTATGTTCGGATCGGTGGTGGCGGCGGCGCCGGCACCAGTGCAGGGAGATTATGAGCTGCTGCTGACCGTGCGGCATTTCGAAGCACAATATACGGGTGACAGTTCTGCGCCCCAGGCGCGCGTGACCTTCGACTGCGTGCTGACCACCGGTGCACCGCGCCGCGTGCTCGGTCACTGCAATGCGGAGGCGGTGCAGAATGCAGCGGACAATCGCATGACGCAGATCGTTGCGGCGCTGGAGCGCGCGGCCCAGCAGGCATTGGCCGGCGTCGCGAACAACGCCGCGGCACTGGCGCGCGCGGACGTCAGAAAGTAGACAGCCCCGTTCCTTCCATCAGGCGGTACAGCCAGTAGCGCAGCTGCGAGGGCTCCGCATAGACCTCGGCATCGGCCGTGTATTCCGAAGCGCCAGGGCGATTGCTCCACATGGTTTCGAACCAGTTCGCCACGGCGGCAGCCAGCTCACTGTTGGCCGGCGCATCGATGACGACATCGGCTTCGAGGTTGTAGTCGGCGAGATTGCGGCGGGTGAAATTGGCCGATCCCAGCATGAGCCAGAAGCGATCGCCGCTGCGGATGGACACCAGCTTGCTGTGGAACTGCTCGCCATGCGTGCGGTACCAGCGCAGCTTGATCGCACCATCGCTGGCGCCGATCAGCTCGGAAGCCACTTCACGATTGGGTATGCCGTTTTTCTCGAAGCCAAAGGCATCCTTGTTCGGATCGAGCACAACGCGGATGGTCGCGCCGCGCCGGCCGGCGTTCAGCAGGGCTTCAATGACATGCCGGTCGGAGAAATAGAACTGCGCGATATCGATGGCATCGCCAGTGTGCGAGGCGTCGAGCCTTTCGATGAGTGCCTCACGGATCGCCCCTTCTGTGAGCACGGCAGCCTGCATGTCATTGGCTCCGCCGGGTGTTGAGGGAAGGCTGGTGGAGACTTGCGCAAATGCCGCGAAGCGATCTGCGTTTCGCCAGCCCGACATGCGCGCCAGCGCCAGCTCACTGAGCAGCAGCGGCCGCAGGGCTTCGCCGGCCAGCCGCAACGCGACGTTGGAGTGTGCGCTGCTGGCATCATGTGGATTGCCCGAGGAAATGATGCCGACCAGCGAGCCGGCGCCATCGCCCGTCAGCGCCACCTTGCGGTGATCGGCCTTGAAATGCGGCAGGCGCGACAGCGCGCCGAAACTCAAGGCAGGGCCCTTGGCATCCAGTGGATTGGACCAGCTGCCGCGCGTCGTGGCCTTCAGCCACCATCCCAGCGACAGCCGCCATGTGGTCGAGTAGAGCAGGTTCGAATCGCGCAGCCGATCCAGATCCATCATCACCACGTCGATGCCGGCGGCGGCCAGCACCGACAGTTCCGTCGGCAGGCGCCGGCGGTAGTAGCTGTTGATGGGATCGATGATCAACAGGATGGGCAGGGTCGGCTGCGTCGCGTGCAGCGCCAGCAGTGCTTCGCGTAATTCGCGCGCCACCGGTCGTATGCCGCTCTCATAGCGCAGTTCGCCCGCGGGGCCACCTTGTTCATTGAACAGGAAGTAGTCGAGCACGAGAAAGTCGCGTGCGTTGCGGATCAGTTCGAGCGTCGCGGCGTGGATATTCGGTTGCGTGGCGCGCTCGCCGTAATAGTTCGCCACCGTTTCATCGGTGAGGAACTGCAGCGATGCGGCCTGCACGGGCGCCGGCGTGCCCTGCACGTGCATGCCCTCCGGCAGCGGCTTCATCACATTCCAGCAGGCGGTGACGATCCACAGCAGCAGCAGAGCGACTGCCACGATGCGCTTGATCGGCCACCTCTTCACGGAGTGCATGCCCGGATTCTAGTTCGCGGCTGTTGTGCGACGACAGCCGCGTAACCGCGACAAAGGCGGTGCTGGCGCCACAGAAAGTCGTACGGTTATGTCGCCTCAGCGCTGACGCGAGGCGAGGGCGTCGCCGGGCGGCAGCAGCGCGGCGAAGGGCGACTGGGCGGTGCTGGCCTGGCGGGCGAGCAGGGCGCCCAGATCGTCCACGCTGCAGGGTTCGCCAAACAGCTGTCCCTGTGCAAAGTCGCAGCCGGCGCTGCGCAGGAACTGGAACTGGTCCAGGGTTTCCACACCCTCGGCGACCACCTGCATGCTCAGGCTGTGGCCCATCTCGATGATGGTGCGCACGATCGTCGCGTCGTTGCGGTCCATGGTGGAATCCCGCACGAAGGACTGGTCGATCTTCAGCGTGCCGATGGGGAACTGCTGCAATGCCGACAGCGATGAATAGCCGGTACCGAAATCATCGATGGCCAGGTGCAGCCCCAGCGCCGCCAGTTCGTTCAGCATGGCAACGGTGCGCTTGGGGTCGGCCATCAGCGTGGTTTCGGTGATTTCCAGTTCCAGCTGCCGCGGCGACACGCCGTGCCGCGTGAACACCGACTTGCAGTCCAGGATGAAGCTGGCCTGACGCAGCTGCTTCAGCGACAGGTTCAGCGCCACACGACCCGGAGCATGGCCTTTTTCCGCCAGCGCGCGATGATCCATGCAGACGCGGTTCAGCACCCACTCGCCGATGCTGCTGATGAGATTGTTCTCTTCCGCCAGCGGAATGAACTGCGAGGGCGGGATGTCGCCGTGACCCGGTACGCGCCAGCGCAGCAGCGCTTCGGCACCGACGATGCGCCCATCGTGGATGTCGATCTTCGGCATGTAGGCGACGACCAGCTCATCACGCTCGATGGCGCGCTTGAGCTTGCTCTTCAGCATCAGGCGCTCCACCGATGCCGCGTTCATCTCCGGCGAATAGAAGGCGCAGGAGTTGCCGCCATTCTGCTTGGAGTAGTACATGGCTGCATCCGCGTTGCGGATCAGGTCGATGACGTTCTCGGCATCGCGGGGGCACAGCGCCACGCCGATGCTGGCCGACAGGAACACTTCCTGCTGGCCGATGTGGAAGGGCTGAGCCACGGCGGCAAGAATGTCCTGCGACAGCAGTCGTACTACTTCGCGTGCCGTGGATTCGGAGATACCGTCGATGAACAATGCGAATTCATCGCCGGCCAGGCGGCCCAGCACGGTCTCGGTGGGCAGCACCGCCGTGAGCCGCTCGGTGAGTGCCTCGAGCACGCGGTCGCCGGCGCCATGGCCGAAGGTATCGTTGACCTCCTTGAAGCGGTCCATGTCCAGATAGAGCAGCGCCAGGCCCGTGCGACCGCGCAGCGAGCGCGCGATGGCCTGCTGCAGCAGATGCTGGAACTGCATGCGGTTCGGGATCTTGGTCAGCGCGTCGTAGCGCGCGAGATAGCGGATGCGCCGCTCGGCACGCTTGCGGTCGGTGATGTCCCGCGCCACGTAGATGTGGCCCGAGAACTGCGGGTCTTCGGTTTCGATCACCGAGCCGGAGAACGACACGGGGATGGTCTGGCCCGACTCGGTACGCAGCACCGCCTCGCCCACTTCGCAGGCACGGCGCAGCCGGTCGCCATCATTCACATCGGGGCTGTGCAGCATCGACGCCACGGTGCGCTCGTCGAAGCCCCGCGCCTCCAGTCCGGTCAGGCGCTGCGCGGCGACATTGGTGAACCTGATGGTGCCGTCGGGCCGCGCCACGAACACGGCATCGCTCATGCTGTTGAGCACGCTGTCGAGGTAGTTCTTGGTGATGGTGGTGTCGGCAAGGCTCTGCCGCATCTGGTCGACCGTGCGCTGCAGGTCACCGAGTTCATCCCGGCGCAGCGTGCGCACCGGTTGCGTGAAGTCGCCATGCGCAATGCGCACGGTGCTGTCGTTGAGCTGCTTCAGGGCGGCGGCAAAGCGCCGGCCGTGCACGAAGGCAAAATAGCCGGTGCCCAGAATGGCACCGACGGCCACCACGATAGCCAGCCAGGCCACCACGCTGTTCTGGAGGCCGATACGATCCGGATAACGCAGCAGTGCCACCACCGCGATGCAGCCTGCCAGCAGCAGCAGCGCAACCGTGGCGCCAAACGCCGCGAACTTGGTTTTCAGGCTTGACACCGCAACGATACTAACCGCGGCACCACGGGGGCGCCACGGGCTTGGAGCGTGTGACATAGCCCGTCCAGACGCCCCCGGGGTCGACTCGCTTAGAATGACGCATGCCCCACTTGCTGCCGTTTACAGCCGACACGCTTACCGGTCGCAGCCGGGCGCATATCGTGGATCTGCAGGCTCCGCGCTGCAGCCTGCACCAGGAGGTGGCGGAGCCCTTTCTCGCCATGCGGGCAGCGGCCCGGCGCGAAGGCCTCGACTTGGTCCCCACGTCGGCTTTTCGCGACTTTGGCCGCCAGCTGGCCATCTGGAACGGCAAGTGCCGCGGTGAGCGCGAACTGCGCGGCGCCGACGGCGAATTACTCGACTTCCGTGCGCTGAACGAAGATGAGCTGGTGGAGGCCATCCTGATCTGGTCGGCGCTGCCCGGTGCCAGCCGGCACCACTGGGGCACCGATATGGATGTCATCGATGCGACGGCAGTGCCCCCCGGCTACGTGGTGCAACTGGTGCAGGAGGAATATGCGCCCGGCGGCATCTTCGGGAAGCTGAATCACTGGCTGGACGAAAACGCAGCCCGCTATGGGTTCTTCCGTCCGTACGCGGTGTTTCGCGGCGGGTTCCGGCCAGAACCCTGGCACCTGAGTTATGCGCCGCTGGCCGACATGGCCCAGCGACAGTTTTCGGTGGAATTGCTGTGGCAGGCGCTGGCAACCGCGCCGCTGGAGGCGGCTGATGCGGTACGCCGCAAGTTGCCGCAGATCATGGAGCGCTATGTGCTCAACATCGAGACACCGCCCGCGCTGGCGCTGGCCGCTACTCCCGGGACCAGGCTCGCTTGAAGTAGCTGGCCATCAGTCCGCGCACGCTGGTCAGTGAATCCGGCTCGGCGGCAAACACCTGCGGACTGCGGCGCAGCATGCGCCAGCTTTCGCTGCGCAGCACCTGCCGCAGAAAGCCCAGGCTGCGGTCGATCGAATCCATGTAGGGATTCTGGCCACCGAACAGCGGTTCGAGATAGCGGTACGCACGGTCGAAGGCCGCATCGAGGCGCTTGCGACGTGTTTCTTCCATGAATTCCGGGGTCTGGCGCAGCAGGTCGAGACCCGATGCGTACTTCACGCCGCGATCACCCTTGGTGTTGGCCGGCAGGGCCACGCCGCCGAGCACGAATTCCGGATACAGCCGGTCGCGGCATTTTTCCAGGTAACAGCGATCGGCCATCTGCGCGACCATGTCCGCGGTGCCGAGCAGGTGGCCCAGCTTGATGTCGCGCGCATCCTTCACCTTTTCACCGATCTGGTCGAAGGGCTTTTCGTAGCCGGTGAAGTGCACGATCTCGCTGGTGACGCGCGTCCAGTGCGCGAAACCGATGGTGGGCAGGTAGAAATCCATGAAGCGCGCGCTGCGCGACACATGATTGCGGGTGAATTCGGCGCCGTTGCGGGCGGTCTCGTTGCTCTCCCGCAGGTAGCCGATGTCATGGAACAGCGCGAGGAACACGCCGACGGCGGCGCGTTCGGCGCCCAGCGCCTGCGCCGTGCCGGCATGTGTGCGTTCATAGCCGGCCATCAGCCGCGCCATGGCCAGTGTCACGTCCAGCGTGTGCTGCTGGTCGTGATACACCGTGTCGACGCCGAAATAGCCCGGCATGCGGCCGGTGAAGGCCAGCTCGAAATCGTGGAAGGCGCGGGCAATGGGGCCGAAGGGCGTGCCCGGCCACGTGCTTTCGAACAGCACCTGCACGGCATCGCGTACATCCGCGGCCGAGCTGACCCGTACGGTGTTGGTCACGTCGTAGTCGCTGCGGCGGGCGCTGTATTGGGGGTTTGGAGGTTTCAATATGGAACCGAGTCTAAAGACGCTGGCCGCGCATACCTACGACCGTGCACACAGTTTTAACTGGCCGCTGGCGTCTCATATGTAAAAGTCAGTGAAACCCTGATCACGCTCGGGGATTCAAGAGTAGCGCCAGTCAGCGCATTCCCACACGCCAATCTCACAAATGTCTGATTCATTCACGCCGCCGGCCGTGCAGTCTTGGGAGGGAGGTTTCTCATGGCCAGTACGCGCGGGGCTGCCCTCGGCACCTACAACCGCAAACGCAATTTCAGGATCACGCCGGAACCTGCCGGCAAGCGCAACGCTTCAAAAGGAGCGGGACGCTTTGTCGTCCAGAAACACGCCGCCAGCCATCTGCACTATGACTTCCGGCTCGAATGGGATGGCGTGCTGAAAAGCTGGGCGATCCCCAAGGGGCCGAGCCTGGATCCTGCGGTGAAGCGCATGGCCGTGGAGGTGGAGGATCACCCGCTTTCCTATGGCGACTTCGAGGGCATCATCCCTGCGGGACAGTACGGTGCGGGCTCGGTCATTGTCTGGGATCGTGGCAACTGGAAGCCCACAGGCGATGTGGCGAAGGGATTTCGCGACGGGCGGCTCAAGTTTTCGCTGGACGGCGAGAAGCTGCATGGCGGGTTCACGCTGGTGCGCATGCGCGACCGCGAGGGCGAAAAGCGGCACAACTGGCTGCTGATCAAGGAGCGCGACCCGATGGCGCGGCCAACCAGTGAGTTCGATGTGGTGGCGGAGAAAACCGAAAGCGTGATGAAGAAGGTCCGGCGCGGCAACGCGCGTGGAGCTGGTAAAGCGGCGCTGCCGCTGGCCCTGGCTCCGCAACTCGCCACATTGCTGGCCGCCGCGCCCGCAGCGGGAGACTGGGATTACGAGCTGAAGCTGGATGGCTACCGACTGTTGACGCGTGTCGATGGCGACGACGTGCGCTGCTTCACGCGCAATGGACACGACTGGTCTGACCGCCTGCCTGACATCGTCAAGGCCGTACGCGCGCTGCGCCTGGGTCGCTGCTGGCTGGATGGCGAGATCATCGTCACTGACGAGCGAGGCGCGCCTGACTTCCAGAAGCTGCAGAACGCCTTCGATACCGGCGGCACCGTGAACGTGCACTACATCGTGTTCGACCTGCCCTTCCATGACGGCCAGGATCTGCGCGTGCAGGGTGTACGTCAGCGGCGCGAGCGGTTGCGGAGTCTGCTGGGAAAGACTGACCGCAAGCGCGTGCAGTTCAGCGCCACACTCGAAGGAGATCCGGCACGCTTGCTGGCCGCGGCGGCCGAAGCGGGCTTCGAAGGCTTGGTGGGCAAGCGTGCCGACGCACCTTATTACTCGGGCCGCAACCGCGACTGGATCAAGCTCAAGACCGGTGCGCGCCAGGAGTTCGTCATCGGCGGATTCACCGATCCTCAGGGGTCCCGCAGTGGACTGGGATCGCTGCTGCTGGGTGTGCATGATGCCGCGGGAAAATTGCGCTACGCCGGCAACGTGGGCACGGGCTTCAGCCAGCTCACTCTGGAAAAACTTCGCAGCAAGCTCGGCGACATCGAGGCTCAGAAATCGCCGTTCGAAGGTGGCCCGCAGCGTGTGGGCACCGTGCGCAAGGTGGTGCCGCACTGGGTGCGGCCCAAACTGGTCGCCGAGATTGCCTTCGCGGGCTGGACCGCCGACGGGCATGTGCGTCAGGCCGTGTTTCAGGGGCTGCGCGACGACAAGCCGCCACGCCAGATCACACGCGAAATGCCACGGGCCGCGCCCGATGTCCCGGCCAGGGCCGCAACACGCGGCAAGACGCCCGCTGCTTCGCGCGGCAAGAAAAGCGTTGCTGTGCAAGGCAAGTCCGCCGCACCTCCCGCCCTGGCATTGCCCGCCGGCCTGCGCATCACACATCCGGAGCGCGTGATCGACGCATCCACCGGTATCACCAAGGGCGAGCTGGTGGCCTACTACGCACAGGTGGCGCCGCTGCTGCTGCCACACCTGAAGGATCGGCCGGTGTCGCTGCTGCGCGCGCCCGATGGAGTGGAGGGCGAGCAGTTCTTCCAGAAGCATGCGCAGCCGCGGCAGTTGCCCCTGCTGGACCGGCTGGATGCAAAGCTCGACCCGGGCCATCCCTCGCTGCTGCTGATTTCATCGACGGCAGCGCTGCTGTCCGCGGCGCAGATGAATGTGGTGGAACTGCATACCTGGAATGCCACCGCACACCAGATCGAATTGCCGGATCGCCTGGTCTTCGACCTGGACCCGGGAACCGGTGTGGAGTGGGCGCGCGTGCGCGACGCGGCCCAATTGCTGCGTACGATGCTCGATGAGCTGAAACTGCGCAGCTTTCTCAAGACAAGTGGCGGCAAGGGTCTGCATGTGGTGCTGCCACTGAAACCTGGGCTGGGATGGGATGCGGTGAAATCCTTCTCGCAGCATCTGGTGCAGCATCTGGCGAGCGTGATCCCGCAGCGCTTCGTCGCCAAGAGCGGGCCGAGCAACCGCGTCGGTCGTGTGTACGTGGACTATCTGCGCAATGGCCGCGGCGCCACGACCGCCTGCGCCTGGTCCGCGCGCGTTCGACCCGGCATGGGCATTTCTGTGCCGCTGGCATGGGACGAGCTGGCAGATCTCCCGGAGCCACCGGTGTGGACCGTGCGGACACTCGCCGCGCGAATGGATACGGGCAATGCGCCGTGGAAGGACTATGAACGCTCGCGGCAGCTGCTGACTGCCGCGATGGGCGCGCTGGGTTTCAGCGGCGACAAGAAGCGTCGCCGCTGAAGGCTATTGCGCGATGCCGTGCAGGCGCAGCAGCGGCGCTATATCCGGCTTGCGGCCTCGAAAGGCCACGAAGGCATCGAGCGCGTCGCGGCTGCCGCCGCGCGCCAGGATGCTGTCGACGAAGCGGCTGGCCGTGTCCGCGTTGTAGATGCCAGTCTCCTCGAAGGCGGAGAACGCATCG